>SKPJ01000152.1 GCA_007119595.1 Myxococcales bacterium | reverse complement strand
TCTGCTGCGATGGATGAATGAAAATGAAACGACTTCCACATTTTACGGCCATTTGCCTGGTCCTATTATTCGCCGTCGGCTGTTCTTCGCAGTCGGAAGCCGAAAACGGTGAGGAGTCTCAGAACAACGGCAACTCCGAGCAGGAAGCCAATGGGGACTCCTATCTGCCGGAGATCACAGACGATGATCGAAAGCCCCTGTTGTTGATCGGCATCGACGGGGTCAAGCCGTCGTATCTGGAGGAGGGTTTTGCCTCGACACCGAACCTCGATCGGCTGATCGACGACGGGGTGGTCGCCGAATCGCTGAAACCGGTATTTCCGAGTCTGACCTTTCCCAATTTATATAGCATCGTCACCGGGTTGTATCCGGGGAGTCACGGCATCGTGGGAAATACGGTCTATGATCCGTCGCGAGGCATGACGCTGAATATGCGCGACCAGGAAGCGCAGACCGATCCCGAGTGGTGGGGCGGCGAGCCGATCTGGGTGAGCGCGGAGCAGCAGGGTTTGACGGCGGCCACCTTCTTCTGGGTGGGCTCGGAAGCGGAGATCGGAGGCGTAAAGCCGACCCATTATATCTCCTATAACTCCCGGGTTCCGCACAGCGCCCGAACCGATCAGGTGGCCTCCTGGCTGACCGATGACGACCCGGTCGATTTTGCCTCCCTGTATTTCGCGAGCCCCGACGGGGCGGGCCACGAGCACGGCGCTGGAGCGCCGGAGGTCGTGGAGGCTTTAGAGGCCGTCGACCATCAGATCGGAAGGTTGATCAGCCAGTTGGAGAATCGGGGGGTGTGGCCCGATATCAACATCCTGGTCGTCTCCGACCACGGCATGACCGATCTCGACGAGGAAAAAGTCATCTTCCTCGACGATATCATCGACCTCAGTGATGTCGATGTCGTCGAGTGGTCACCGGTGGCCATGATCAACCCCAAGCCGGGAAAGGTCAGCGACGTGTACAACGCGCTCAAAGAACACGAGGATGAGGAGCACTACTCGGTCTATCGCCGGGAAGACCTGCCGGAGCGATTTCATCTATCAAACCATCCTCGGGTGGCCGATATCGTGGTCATCGCCGACAAGCCCTACTCCCTGGCGAGCCAGTTTTTCTTCTCCCAGCAGGGTTTATTTTCGGGGGGCCACGGATTCGATCCCGAATACCCCGAGATGCACGGGGTTTTCCTGGCCCACGGACCGGATTTACCCAATGGTGTGGAGATCGAGACGGTGGAGCTCGTCGACATTTACTCCTTGATGGCCCATCTTCTCAACCTGGAGCCAGCGGAACACGATGGTTCGCTGGAGCGGATTGGCACCCAAATTTTTGCGGAATAGCAGCCTGTTAAAACCGCTCGGTGCGCCTATTTTATTGGGCGATAGGCCTGGATGATGCAAAAGTGCGGGCGCCTCTGTGAGCGATATTATTTTATTACATCTGTGGAGCAACTCCGATGAGCAGTGAGAAACAACCGCGTAAATCCCGTCGAGACCGCCGTCGGGAGGAGCTCAAGAATGCGGCGATCGAGATCTTCTTCGAGCACGGCTATCACGCCGCGAAGGTCTCCCAGATCGTGGAGCGGGTGGGCGTCGCGCAGGGAACATTTTATCTGTATTTCGAGGGCAAGCAGCAGCTTTTCAGCGAGTTGATCAGCGATTTTTTGGAGCTCTTCGTGTCCACCGTCGCCGACTGGGAACCCGGTGATATCAATTCTCGAAAGGTGCTGCGTCAGGAGCTGACTCGAGTGGGTCTCAGCGTCACCCGGGTGCTGTTGGACAACAAGAAAGTGACGGCCATCTTTTTTCGGGAAAGCCAGGCCGTTGCGCCGGAGCTCAATACATTGATTCGCCACTCCTACGAGATGTTGTTGGCCATGCTCACCGACTTCAACCGCATTTTGTGTAAGCGAGGCCTTATCGCGGAGATGAATTTTCGGGTGTTGGCGACGATGACGGTGGGCATGGTGGAGCGAATTATCGTCGAGCGCATCGTCCACGATACCCTAAAAGATGCCGAGCCAGAGGAGATCGTGGAACATCTGGTGCTCCACTATATGGCGGGGACCAGCGACATCGTCGACGAGAGCCTTTCCTAATCACAACGCGATAAGATAAAGCCGGGAGAAGTGGATGGTTCGATTGGTATTGTGTAATTGTTCGCCCGACGAGGCCCATTCTCTGGGGCAGCGCTTGGTCGATGAGGAGTTGGCGGCCTGCGTCAATATCATCCCCGGGATCACCAGTATCTATCGCTGGGAGGGAGAGCGTTGTGCCGATGAAGAGGCGACGCTGTTGATCAAGACCACCGCCGGGGGCTATGACGAGTTGGCCGAGAAACTGAGCCAATATCACTCCTATGACGTTCCGGAGATCATCGCCATCGATCCCGCCGACGTCGCCACAGCATATGCCGAGTGGGTCCATGACCAGGTCCGATAAACGGGTACCAATTGAGCGCTATTCTCGCTCGAAGAGTGACGAAGATGTGCCGCAATGGACGATGCGTCTGGAGCCGGACGCCCGCCGCGATGTGGTCGGCGGCAAGGCGATGGGTCTCGCCCGATTGCAGGGGGCCGGTTTTGCCATTCCCCGCAGTTTTTGTGTCACCACGGCGGCCTTTCGAGAAGTGGTCGGCGAATGGGCGCGCGACGCCCGGGATCTCGACGAACTCCGCGAGCGGATCATGCACCGGGAGCTTCCGGCGTCGCTGATCGCTGAAATCGAGGCTCAGATGGAGCATATCGGGGTCTCCAATTGGGCGGTGCGCTCCTCTGCCATCGCCGAGGATACGGAGACCCGAAGCTACGCCGGTCAGGCTCTTTCGGTGCTCGACGTGAGTGGATTGGATGACGTCATCGATGCCTTTCGGCGAGTGTGGGCCAGTCATTTCTCTATGGACCGCCTGTTGTACCTGTCGCAAGGGGGATTGCAGATCACGCCGAAGCCGGCGGCGGTGCTCATTCAGGAGATGCTCGATCCCGTGGTCGCCGGGGTATTATTCACCGTCAATCCCCTCACGGGAGATACGACGGAGGCCGTCGTCACCTCGGCGCGGGGCTTGGGCGAAGCGGTGGTCACCGGACAGCGCGGCGAGACCCATTATCTGGACAAAAAGTCGGGTTATATGCGCCGCCATGTCTCCGACGAGGCCGAAGGGTTGCTCAGCGAGGAGCGGCTCGAGGAGTTGGCGGCTGCCGCCCGGGGCGTCGAGATGGCGCTCGGCAGTCCACGTGATATCGAGTGGGCCTATGCCTTTCCCGCCGATCAGCCCCACCGGCCGAGCCTCTATTTGCTTCAGGCCCGGCCCATCACCGCCGGCGCCGCCGACCAACCCTCGGAGTCGGTGTGGACCAACGCCAATGTGGGCGAAGCGCTCCCCGGTGTGGCCACCCCCATGACCTGGAGCATCATTCACGATTTTAGCCGGCGGGGATTCGAACAGGCATTCGGCACCCTGGGGTTGACCGTTCCGCCGGAGTGCGAATTGGTGGGCTCGTTTCGGGCCCGCATCTATCTGAATTTGACCCAATTTATGAGCATCGCCAGCGGACAGCCGCTCTTTAAGCCGGAGCGGCTGTTTTCAATGGCCGGTGGTGGCGGAGTGGATCTGGTCCGCGATGTGTACGAGCGGCGTTCGAAAGCCGGATTTTTAAAGCGCCTTCCCATGACGATTCCCAAGGTGTTGACCGCCCAATTGTCGATGCCCGTGGTGGCGCCGCTGTGGGGAAGATATTTTACGGGCAAGGTCGAGGAGTTTTTCGACCGCGATCTGGCCGCATTATCGGACCAGCAAATGTCGGAATCGCTAAAGCATCTCGACGAGCTCTTCGATCGAACGGGGCTGGTGATGCTGGCGACGAGCTCCAATTTTTTGATGAGCTACGTCATCACTGCCGAGTTGTTGCGATTGGTCGGCGGCGACGAGGCGGCCCGTCGGGAGCAGGAGCTCTTTAGCGGGCTGGAGGTAAAGAGCGCGGAGCCGGGGCTGGCATTATTGGATCTGGGACGACGGGCCAGGCGGTCGCTGCGATTGCGGCGCATCATCACCGAGCATCGTCCGGAAGAAACACTGCAAGCTCTGTCGGAGGCCGGAGAACACCAGGATGTGGCCAACTTTTTGGCGGCCCTCGACGAATTTCAAAAACACCACGGCCACCGCGCGCCTCGGGAGGCCGAGTTGGCTACGCCGAGGTGGCGGGAGGACGAGAGCTTTTTATTCGAGGTGGTTCGCTCCTTTGTGGAGGCCCCGGATTTGCCGAGTTCGACGGAGGTCGATCGGGAGCGCAAGCGAAAGCGCGACTCGGGACGCCAGTTGTTGGATCGCGTACTTCCCGGCGGCATCGACGTGATCATCAAGGCCATTTTGGCCTTTACGCGCTCCAACGCCCAGCGCCGGGAGTATATGCGCGACCGGGTGGTCGACGCCCTCGATCTATATCGCCATTTCTTCTTGGAGTGCGGCCGGCGACTGAGCGAGGCCGGCGCTCTGCGCGAGCGAGAGGACGTCTTCTTTTTGACCCACGAAGAGATCGGCGCCTGGCTTGAAAATCCGGCCCTCGCCGAGTCCTTTCCCATCTGTGTATTGACCCGGCGGGCGCTCTATGACCATTTTCGCGCCCAACCGGATCCGCCGGATACCTTTTTATTGCGCGGCTCTGAGATGATCGCCGCCCGGGAGGCGCCGCAGCGCCTCGACGAAGCGGGCACCGAAGGGGAGGGCGACTACTTCGAATTGCACGGTCTCCCGGGAAGTCCGGGCCGGGTCACCGGCCGCGCCCGGGTCATCCTCGATCCCCGCACCGAAGACGCCGCCATTCAGCCCGGCGAAATCCTGGTCGCTCCCTATACCGACGTTGGCTGGACACCCCTATTTTTGACGGCCTCCGGCGTCGTCATGAGCCTCGGCGGACCCTTGAGCCACTCCTGCATTGTGGCCCGCGAGTACGGAATTCCCACCGTGGTCAACGCCAAACACGCCACGGAGGTGCTCGAGACCGGTGATTGGATCACCGTCGACGGCAATCGGGGCATCGTGTACGTGCGCAGTGAAAAGCCCGAGCAGTGATCAATCGTCTCCGAGCGCTGTGGGAGCTCACTGATCTTGCCACTCGAAGATAGGCCGCACTTCACCGTCAGGTGCCGTGGAAATCACCCAGGAGCCTCCCGAGAGCCACTCGTCGAAGTGGGAGTCGCGATTGTCGAATTGCACAGTCTCCAGTCCCTGCACACCCTCTTCGTCACCGGTTCCGACGCCAACAGTGGCCGGTTCGCCGGTCTGGGTGTCCCAATACGAGGAGGAAATTCCGATGGCGGCATCGTTGGCACCGACGAATCCCCCGACTGAATCCCCAGTACCTACGACGCTACCTGCGCTATAGGAGCGGGTGATGTTGCCGGACTGATCATCGTTGTGTCCAACCAGGCCACCGACAATATTACCTCCTTCGACGCTGCCGATGGCGTAGGAGTCGATGATGTCACCATTGAAGTTTCGGCCCACCAATCCGCCAACCCAGTTGCCCGGGGTCTGTACCGTACCAAGAGCGTAGGACGCCGTGATTTCGCCCCAGTTCTCTCCGGCGAATCCACCAACGTCGTTGTTTTGAGCCTCGACGCTACCTGTGGCATAGGAGTCATCTGCACTGCCAGCGTTATAGCCGATCAAGCCACCAACGCGCCTATCGCCGTCGACCTCTGCAGAGGCATACGAACCACTGATGCTCCCATCATTGAGGCCCACCAATCCCCCAATCTGCATATCTTCGCCACTAACACTTCCTGCGGCAGAGGAGCTGACGATGGTCGCAAATGCGTTGTATCCGACCAATCCACCGACGTCCTGACCTCCCTGTACACGACCGTTGACCTCGCAATTGTCAACCGTCGCGTCGCCGGCGAGCCTGCCGACCAATCCTGCGATCAGGTCTCCGCTGCTCGAAATGTCGACGTCTTGCAGAACCACGTTCTCGATGAGTCCATCATTGACGAAGCCGAACATACCAACGTGACTTTCTGACGTATCAATCTGTAGGTTTGAGATGGTCTGTCCGTTGCCATCGAAGACTCCGGCGAATTCTTCTGACCAGTCATTACCGATGATATTATAGGCTTCGATACCTCCCATATCGATGTCCTGAACGACCCGGTAGTGGCGATCGAGGTTTTCGATGTTTTCCTCGGCACCGACAGCGTTGAGCTGTTCCGCCGAGCAGAGAAGATATGGGTTTTGCGAGTCTCCGCTACCGCCACCGAAAGGAGTTTGGTAGGGATTGCATCCCGCCACGATTTGCCACTCGAAGATAGGCCGCACTTCACCGTCAGGTGCTGTGGAAATCACCCAGGGACCATCGGAGAGCCAGTCGTCGAAGTGGGAGTCGCGATTGTCGAATTGCACAGTCTCCAGTCCCTGCACACCCTCTTCGTCACCTTCACCGACGCCAACAGTGGCCGGTGAGCTGGTCTGGGTATCCCAATACGAATCGCTGATAGAGCCTTCTCCGTTCTCCCCTACCAAACCACCGACTGCATCGTCGTCACTGAACACACCACCGCTGGCGTAGGAGCCGGTGATACTGCTGTCCGGGGTATCATTATGACCCACCAGCCCGCCCATTCGATTGGCGCCGTTGACATTTCCCGTGGCGTAGGAATCGCTGATTTCGTCGCTATTATAGCCGACAAGGCCACCGAGCGTTTGTTGGCCGGAGACATCGCCGGTGGCATACGAACCGGTGATCCGGGCACCACCATCGGTATTCAATCCCACCAACCCGCCGACAAAAGAATCTCCCTGGACATCACCGGTGGCGAAGGAGTCCGTGACATCACCGCCGCTGTTGAGACCGAGCAATCCACCGATATCGGCATCGCTGCCCTCGACCTGGACCGTCGCGGAGGACTCGGTGATGGCGCCGGTACTCGTGCCCACCAGTCCTCCCACTTGGCCCTCACCGCTGACCATGCCGCTGACGTGGGATTCGACAATGCTTCCATCGCTTGTACCGGCCAATCCACCGACCACAGATCCGGTACTCGAGATATCGATGTTTTCTAGAACGACGTTTTCGATGAGACCGTCCTCACTCACAGCACCAAACATACCGATGTAGAAACCGGACTCATCGATCGATAGATTGGTGATGGCCTGTTCGTTTCCGTCGAAGGAACCGGTGAATGGCTCGGTCTCGTCATCGCCGATGATGTTGTATTCCGTCCCATCGGCGAGGTCGTCCATATTGATGTCTGCGGTGACGACGTAGGCCTTGAAGAGACAATCGTCGACGGTGCCGATCGTGTTGAGCTGGGAGGCCGTCTCGATTTCGTAGGGAGTTTCAGCACTTCCATCGCCGCCACTGAAGAACTCAGCAAGACAGGCGGTTGGTATGACCTCCGGCGAAGGCTCCGACGGTTCGCTGTCTCCGGTCGTATTCGTGGCCACCACCGTAAAGGTGTAGCTTTCTCCATTGGTGAGATCGGTGACCGTACAGGACGTATCGTCAGCTCCGCCGGTGGTCGAGCAGCTCTCTCCACCGGGGCTGGCGGTGGCCG
>SKPJ01000127.1 GCA_007119595.1 Myxococcales bacterium | reverse complement strand
TCCTGCTTGTTCATTTTTCGCACGAGCAGCTCGCAGAGTGCAGATGCGGGAGGTCAAGGAAATGGACCGAAGAAGATGCACGAGACATCGTCGAGTGTCCATTGACGCCGAGATCGCGTATCTGAGCCTGCGAGATGCCGGAGATAAGTGAACAAGTAGGATTAACACACCGTCCAATACACGACCACCGAACCAACCAGGGATTCGAGATCACCACTATTAAATCGGTGAATCGGTAGCTGGATGACCCTGCGTTGTGGTCTCATCCACTTCGGACGGGAGAAAAACGGGGATTATTCACAACCACAATCGCCTGTGTCGCTGTATTTGAGCTGCCAGTAGTGAACTTGTCACCACCGCCTTTTTCTGTACCGAGCTTCTCACCGACCTCGCCATCGACGTCTTTGAGGCGTTCGTGGAGGCCGGCCTTCATCAACATATGAGCGCTGATGGGGGCCGTCATAAATAGGAACAACACGATCAAGATTTCGTGGACTGCCGGGGCTCCTCGCTGAATCGAAAAGAAGATCGTCGAGGCGATGAGCAGGCTCCCAATGCCCAGCGTCGTCGCCTTCGTTGGGACGTGAACACGCATATAGAAGTCGGGCAGCTTCACCAGTCCCAGAGAGCCCACAAAGCTGAACGAAACGCCGATTATGATCAGCGCCGAGATGATGATTTCAGCGATCAAAGCACATACCTCGCATCATTCGATTATGTCGCCGTGAAGCAAGTAGTTGCACAGCGCGACAGTGCCGACAAAGCCCATCATGGCGATGAGCAACGCCGCCTCGAAAAAGATCGCCTGCTCCAGACGAAAACCAAATAGCAAGATCAGGGCGATGGTGTTGATATACATCGTATCCAGCGCCAGGATTCGATCCGGCGAATTTTTCGTCCCAGAAGCTTCCCGGATCGTTCGATTTCGTCATGGTCGTAGTTCCTCGTTCTTTTGGTATGACTCGGCATGTCGAGGATTTAGGATTCAATCATTGGGCAGAGGCCAATATCCAGATTCAGCTTTCGCACAACCAGGATCGTCGAATCTTTTGTGGCGATTGCAGATGAACGGTATGCCCGGCGTTTTCCACGATCTGCACTCGGCCCCCACTTTTTCGGGCTGCCCGGGTACAGATATCGACGTACTTGGCATCTTCGCCACCGGCGATCCAGCGGGTGGGAATGGTCAATCGGTGGAGCTCGGGCCATAGATCGGGCTGGGCTCCGGGACTCATCTCCTCGATGACCCGAGCCATGGCCTGGCCGTCTTGTTGAAGTCGACGCTTCATCATCTCGTCGAATTCGGGATATTTCTTCAGGGAGGCGAAGAGTTCCATGGCGTACCAATCGTCGAGAAAGTCCTTCAACGGCTGGCTGCGAAGCCGTTCGGCCCGTTCGGCGTCGAGTGCCCGCCGGCGGCGCCTATGCCCTTCGTCCATGAGCCCCGGGGAGGCCGACTCCAGCGTCAGGCTCTGAATTTTGTCGCCAAAATAAAGTGCCGTATACAGAGCAATTCGCCCTCCCATCGAATAACCAAAGAGCTCGACTGACTCCTGAGGTAATGCCTTTAGAAACGCGGCGAGTTGGCCGGCCATCCAGGCCAGATCGGCGCAACGATCGCCGGGAAGGCAGTGCATGCTCTTTCCGTGCCCCGGAAGATCGATGACGACAAAATGACGTCCCTCGACACAGGGGGCGATCAAGGTCTCGAAGTCGGCCCCCGTACCCATAAATCCATGAACGATAACCACCGTGGGCGCCCCAGGGTCGCCGCGCTCGACATAATGAAGATCTGACATCGTTTTCCGGTCTGGTTTCATTTAAACGACCAAAAAGAACAGAGCGGACACTCTGGGAGGTAAGTGCGTTATAAAATCATCTTTGCGACGTAGACAAAAACAGTACAGAGAGTTGTGCCGGGGGTCACAGCGGCGGCTTCCGCTGAGGTGAGCCATCCGGCTCCGAACCAGGTGGTGACTCCTTATCAATAATCCTTTGAAGACGTCTGCACAGCGCGAGGAGTCGCTGTAGATCGCAGTCTTCGATAGGGCGCTCTGTGTTGAGTAACTCGTCGGTGACCGTTTCAAATTCGGCACAAATTTCACTGACTTCGGGCAGCCCAAACATGGCTCCCGAGCCGGCGAGCTTATGGGCCACGCTCTTTATTTTCAAAAGGGTCTGCTGGGAATCCTGTCCGGTAACGCGCGACAGAAGATCGTCGAGTCTTTCCAATCGCATCGCCAGCTTTTGTCGGTACCTGTCGACCAGTTGTCTCAGGACTTCGATGTCGTCGTCGCCCACATCGTGTGGACCATCGAATTGTCGAGACCAGATGATGCGGATTTCTTCGGCTAGCCCCATGGGATCGAAGGGTTTTTTGATCACACCCATGGCCCCCAGGACCAGGTAGCGGGCTATCTCGGGTTTCTGGGCCTTGGCGGTGATGAAGATCACCGGGACGTCGCCGATGTGGGGATCTTTTGACAGATTGTCGTACAGGGTGACTCCGTCCATTTCTGGCATCATCACATCGAGAAGTAGCAGGTCCGGTTCAAATTCCGGGGCCCGGCGCAGGGCCTCCTCTCCGCAGGCGCAAATTTCGACGTCAAATCCGCCCACTCGCTGAAGGGCCAATTCCCCGACGCGGCGAATATCTGCGTCATCGTCGACAAAGAGAATGCGTTGGAGTTGTGGCGTTGTCATAAACACTCCGCGGTGTGGATTAGGAGTCGTCGGCCGGTATTCGACCCCTGTCGTCGGTGGGTTCATAGGCCGGGATGTCGATGAACATCGTCGTTCCCTGGCCCACCGTGGTATCGAATCCGATGCGTCCACCCATCTCTTCGGTGAGCCGGCGGGCGATACTCAGCCCCAGACCGGTGCCCTGGCGGTGGCGTTGGTCGGAGGTATCGGCGCGGGTAAATTTTTCAAAGAGCTGATCGCGAAACTCCTCCGGGATTCCCGGGCCCTGGTCTTCTACGGCGATGCGGACCGTCTTCGAGTCCAGGCCCCGGATTGAGACATCGACGGACACAGCGGGCGGCGAATACTTGATGGCGTTCGACAGCAGATTTATCAGCACCTGGTGGAGTTTGTCTTCGTCGCCATAGATTCGGATCGGTTTTGAAGGCCGGCGAAACCGGAGTGCGACGCCCGACTCCTGTGCAAATTGTTGACTGGTCTCGAAGACCTCGTCGATGAGGTCTTCGGCGACGATGGGACCGAGCTCGATGTCTATTTTTCCGGCATCGATCTTTTCGATGTCTAGAATGTCGTCGATCAGGGCCCCGAGGCGCTCCGTATTTTTCAGGGCCGTCGTCAACATCTGGCGGGCCTCGTCGGGAAGTTCGCCGGTCACTTCATTGGCCACCAGACTGATCATCCCCCGTATTGAGGTCAGCGGGGTGCGAAGCTCGTGGCTGACGACGGAGATGAATTCGCGTTTGGCCTCAGAGGCCTGTTTTTGTGCCGTGATATCTTGATGGTAGCCGCGGATGCCGACAACTTCGTCGTCTTCGACGATCGGCGATCCTTTGATCCGAACCCACTTTCTGCGACCGATGGCAGTGGTCATCGGCAACTCCAATTCGAAGTGCTCACCGAGCTCCAGAACCCTCTCGGTGCTCGCGAAGAGTCGTTCACGCTCTTCGGGCTCAAAATACTCGAGGGTCTGCTCTCGTAACAGCGGCTGACCGATCGGCAGGTCGTGGATGCGATACAATTCGTCAGACCAGGTGACAATATCGGTGCGCACGTCGTAGCTTCCGCCACCGACTTTGGCCATGCGATTCGTCTCGCGCAGAAGTTTTTCGTTGCGACGAAGTTGTTCGATGCTCTCGTTGAGTTCTCGTTTGAGCCGTTCGGCCTCGGTGACATCGCGTGTGATCCCGAGATAGCCCAGTGTTTGACCGTGATCATCGCGGACATGTACGCCGATGGTTTCGCCGAGAAAGGTCGATCCATCGGCGCGGCGATATTCGATCTGATAGGGCTCGGTCTGATCGGGAGCCTCCGGGTTGTAGCGGATTTTCGTCCGAGAGAAGTCCTGGGATTGGGCGTATAAAAACTCGGTGGTTCTCCCCCGGGCCTCGTCGGCGCTATAGCCGAAGAGATCGCTAAATGCGTCGTTGACGGTGGTAATGTGGCGGTCGGGATCGGCGAAGACGAGAGCGTCGGGCAAGACCTTCAGTATGATCGCCCTCTCGCGGTGAGTTTCTTTAAGGCGGCGATTGGACTGACGCATCTCGAGTTCATCCCGCAGCAGCGCTGCCAGGGCTTTGAGATCCCGATGGTGGGGCTCCTCGATAGTACGGCTATCCGTGGTGTCGAGAACCCAGATCCAACCCTCTCCGGCGTCGTTGTCGCCGACGATGGAAATGCCGGCGACGAACCGGATCTGCTCTCCAGCGACATCGGGAAGATCGACTTGCAGCAGATCCGAGGATGCAGTGCTAATGACAACTTCGTGTCGGTCACCGAAGCTCATAGAAGTGAGGCTGTCCAGAACTCCCCAAGCCACATCATCGCTCATGCCGATGCAAGCCATATCCGGAGGACCGACGCCGTCATCGACGACGACGAGGGCCCATGGAGCCGACAGCAAGCGGGCGGTGAGCCCCACGATATGTGTCAGGGCATTGTCGTCGTCAGCCCGCCGTTGGCTGGCGCCTGCATATCGGGCGCCCCTATCGTTAGGTCGAAAGCTGTGTTGGTTCATGTGCCGAAAATCTCGCGTTTGAAGCCGACGCTGCGGCCAATAGTGGACCCGGACAGCAGGTGTCCAATGAGTCGTTGAGCCGATAAAACGGTCGGTTCACAATCCACATTCCCCAACATCGGCCAGGCGGAATTGTAGACAAATATCGGGCACAACCCTTCTATTCGCCGCCCCTTAATTCGATCTAAAGCTCACCACTGAATCGACTTGCCGCTCCAGTCGTAAAAGCCGCCGGAATCTGTCGGCTCGAGTTCGTCGATAACTTTCAGCAACTGGTCGGCGGCCCTGGAGGGACTGAAGATCTTGTCCTCCGAGATATTGGACTGAAACGGGGCCGATAATTCGGTGTCCACCGTTCCGGGATACAGGCCTACGCAGATGGCATGACGGGTCTTTTTGTGGTGTTTGAGCTCCAGCGCCACAGTGCGGGTAAACATATTCTGGGCAGCCTTTGAGCCACGGTGGCTATACCAACCGCCCATCTGATTGGCACCGATGCTTCCGACTTTGGCCGACAGGTTGGCGACCACCGCTCGCTGCCCGGCGGCGAGCAGCCCCACAAAATGCTTCATCACCAGCAGGGGACCCAGTGCATTGACCCGAAAACTGTACAACGCTGATGCGGGTTGAACGTCGTCGAGCTTTTTCTCGGGATATATATCGCGGGTCTCGTCGTGGAGGATTCCGGCGACATTGAGCAGAAGGTGGAGATCATCGAATCGTTCGTCTGTAAAGGCGGCGGCCTCGGCAATTTGCGCTTCATCGGTGACGTCGAGACCGGTCACGGCAAGACGCCCGCCGGAGCGTTGGGCCAACGCCTGGAGCTCATCGGCCTGCCGCGGATCTCGACATGTCGCCACCAGCCCGGCGAGTTGGTCGGAGTCGAGTAATCGCTCCACAAAAGCCAGTCCCAGACCTCTGCTGGCTCCCTGAACGACGGCGTTTATCGGTTGGTCAAAAGAGTTCATCGCTGTCCTTGAAATGCGGTGATTCGACGCGTGGACGACCGAGATTCAACAACAATGTAGCCACCGCAGCTACCACCCATAATCTCACTGTTGCTCAACGATATGGACTCCTTGCGATTCTCCCCACTGGATCAGTGCTCACATCATCGTTCGGTGTGCCCATCCAACACCACATCGAGCCCCTGACGGCGCAATTGTGATAGCTGCCGGCGTCCCTCGCCGAGGTTGAATACACAGCAGGCGGTCATGGTCATTGCCGAGATCAGACACCACGAACAGGTCGCCCCGATGACAAAGGGCTGCCAGAAGGTCAGAAGAATGGAGAACGCAAACCCAGATACGGTCAACACCAATATGGCCGTCGGAATCAGGCAAGTCCATTTTGAGGAGTTGTAACGCCGGAGAAAATACAGCGCCAGCAATGTCCCGTAGGCCAACGCCCCTAAGACTGCCAGGGGCAAGACACCGAAGAGCATCGCCATATCGCTGTGCTGGACGATATTGCACTGTCCCACGGGGCCGCAAAACAGGTCCTGGCGCGTCGTCTCTCCATAGGCCAGATACAGCGCCACCCCAAATCCCAGGGCGGCGACGCCGACTTTAAGTCCAAAGGGCGTGCTCTCAGCGACCTTCTGTTGCCATCTGCGTGCCGGGATCATCGCCAATGCGATCAGTAGCAAAATCACCAGAAGTGCCGTGGAGACGTAATTGCCGGGAACGTCGCGGTGAAGACGATTGCGCCAATCATCGGCGACGACGTCGTCGATGGCGGGCGATAATTCGGTCTCTAGTAGCTCGTCGAGCCCGTGGATATCGGGCCAACCGACACCGCCCTGCTGGATGTGATGATCGATAAGCGTTGGCAACTGTCGCGAGATTTCATCGGTTCCAACGAGCAGTTGATCGTCGATAGCGACCGTGGGAACTCCTCGCCGGGTCGAAGGGACATCGCGGTCGACCCAGATCTGGCGAAGTGACGCCTCTCCCCGTTCGGTGGTGGTATCGACGGTCAAAATCTGAAGCGCTTCGCCGTGTTGTTGCTGCAACGGCTCCAGATCCCGCTCGGCGACAACCGTGCAGAACGGACACTGGGGCGACGAGAAGTAGACTACCTCCACCGTTGACATGCCCGCATGAGCTAGCGGGGACAGAACAAACAACAGACAATACACGGCGGTCGTCAATAGCAGGCGTACAACGGAGTTCATTGGTTCACCGAGAAAGATTTCGAAAATTTCGGATCAGGCAGCGATCAATCGCTCTGATTCTCTTCAAACCGATAGGGATCATCAGCGCCATAGCACTTCTGGCAGGCCTTCTCCACCGCCTGGTGGACTCGGTAGGTGAAGTGTTTCTCGCCCAGATCCTGGAAGAATTTGGAGGCTCGCATCACGTCCAGGACCGGCCCTTTGACCTTTGCAAAACACAGCTCGATACCTCGTTCCTCATAATCCTCCAGAATGTGGTGCAGTGCCAGCTCGGCAGAGGAATCGAGTTGGTTGATACTGGAAGCGTCGCTGATCACCGCTTTAAGCGGCTCGTCCATCTCTTTCTCGAGCTCCACCAGGGTGTCTTTTAGAAACGAGACGTTGCCGAAGAAAAACTGGCTGTCGATGCGCACCAAAAGCAAACCGGGAATGGTCTTTGCCTCTGGGTGCCGCTGCAGGTTTCGATAGCCGGTGGTGCCGGGAAGCCGACCCAGTACCGCGGTGTGGTGCCTGGTGGCCCGGATGATGAACCACAACAGCGAGGTGCCGATTCCAATGGCCAACCCCTCCTCGATGCCAATGAGCAGCGTGGAGGCGAAGGTCAGCACCAAAATCACCAGCCCGTCGCGTTTGACCTGCCACAGATGCTTGACCGCCTTCACGTCG
>SKPJ01000315.1 GCA_007119595.1 Myxococcales bacterium | reverse complement strand
CCCGTTGTTCTTCGACCTCGTCCTTTCCGCGATACGGCGCCGGATCGGTCATGGAATGCCCGTAATATCGGTAGGTACGCACGTGGAGCCAACTGGGCTCGTCATCTTCAATGGCCCGTTTTCGGGCCCGCTCAACGGCATCATAGACCTGGAATACGTCCTGTCCGTCGACGACTTCACTGTAGATTCCGTGGCTATCGGCCTTTTTCTCCAACTCCGTGGTCGAACTGACGCGTTCCACCGCCGTCCCCATCGCATATTCGTTATTCTCCACGATGGTAATCAGCGGTAGTCCCCACAGACTGGCCATATTCAACGCCTCGTGGACCACCCCTTGATGAACCGCACCGTCGCCGAGATAGGCGATACAGGCTGTATCATCGCCGCGGTAGTTGATGGCAAATGCCAGTCCGGCTCCCAGTGGAATTTGACCGCCGACGATGCCCCATCCACCCATGAAGTTTCGCTCCACGTCGTAGAGGTGCATCGAGCCGCCTTTGCCACCGGCGCAGCCGGTCTTCTTGCCGAAGAGTTCCGCCATAGCGACCTTCGGTTCCATTCCCGCCGCCAGGGCATGTCCGTGGTCGCGGTAATGACCGATGATATAATCGTCATCACCGGCGGCTTTTATGGAACCGACGGCCACCGCCTCCTGCCCGGAGTACAGGTGGCAAAACCCCCGAATTTTTCGTCGTTGATAGGAGCGCCCGGCGTGCTCTTCGAAGCGCCTCAGCAAAACCATCTTGCGCAGCATTTCGACGACCGCATCATCACCGAGCTGTTCGCGAAACTGCTCTGCACATTCCGCGTCGAGCTCTTCGGGCTCGACATGAGCATCGGAATCTTCCGAATTGTTCTTCGCCATGATCTATCCAATTCAGCATTCGCATCGTGATTTCCAACAACATTCAAAAGGTAGGGAACCTTTAGTTCTCTTGGGCATTGGCGTCAAGATCCCACTTCGGGATTTGGCCCTGAAATAGCGCACAAAACAGCTGAATTGGCCGTGTGCCATCATCCCCGCAACTTTGATATGGTGCGCGCAGTGAACACCTCGACTCTGGCCGGAGCTTTTCACGGTGAGCGAGCAAGACGAAATCTACGAAGACGAAGTCGAACGCCAATGGGGCGAGGCCTCATCGATACGAGGTATAAGCCCCGACATGCTCGACGCTCGACATCGACCTCATCCGACGCAAGAGCCCACTGAGGAGCCGGCGGCGTTCTCTCCGTTGCTCATCCCCTTCGGCGCCATCCTGGCGGGCCCCTTGGTGGCCGCATTGTTGACGCTGCTGGCCGACGGCGAGCCCCCAACGGGGCGCCAGGCGGTGGTGATCATCTCCACGGGCATCACGGCGTGGGTCATCAATGTCGGAATGACATCAATAAAGACGCCATTTTGGAGCCCAGGAATGGAGGCGGGCTTAAAATTGGGCGTATTGGTGGTCGTGGGGCTTTTGTTGTGGGCGATGTACCGACTCTGGATGAAGGGAAAGCGCCGACTGGACCAGCGGGCGCTGATCCAGTCGGCGGTGATCCTGTTTGCCCTGTCAGCCCTGTTTTGGTTCGGCCGCACCACCTCCTGGTGGCTATGGCTTGGACGTTGATGGAGTTGGACGGTGGAGGGTTAACCCCCGTCATTCTCCCCAGTTGACTCGTCGCTGACGATCTGGCCGGGTCGAACGACGAAGACGGGGCACGGAGACCTTCGCATGATACGCTCTGCGGTATTGCCCAAAAAGAAGCGTTGGATACCACGGCGCCCGTGGCTTCCGACGAATACAAATTGTGCTTGTTGCTCCTCGGCGGCGGCGATGATGGCGTTGGCCGGGGGCATTTGCGCGGCCACCACTTCGTCGACCACGTCCGCGGCGCCCACTTCGCGGACCATATTCATCAACCGCTTCTCCTTTTCCTTCACCAATTCCTCGTGTTCGACGGCGATGGAAGCCATGGAACCATTGAAAGTCGTCACCTCGGGGAGAACGTATCCGTGGACGACGTGGATCGACGCGTCATAGGTACGGGCCATCAACGCAGCCCGGCGCACAGCCTCCCGACTGGCGTCGGAAAAATCGACGCCGACCACCAATTTCTGGGGTATCGTCACCTCGGCGTCGGCAGGTACGAGGATGGCGGGAAATTCGCTTCGTCGAACCAGTCGACGGGCCGTATTTCCCAGAAATAACTCCTGAAGGCGGCTCGCCCCTCGAGTCCCGGCGACGACGACGGGATCGTCGTATTTTTTGGCCTCCGCCAACAATTCGTCGATCGGATTGCCGAGCACGACCTGGTACTCCAGTTTCGATGGGGGATCATCGACGGTTTCGTCGAAAAACTCCTCCAATCTCTGACGGGCTTCGACGAGAGCTGATTTCTCAATTTCGTCGGGCGTTTCCACGAGGACCCGCCACGCATTATCGCCGGCTGCCAGGTCCACGACGTGGATGAGCACCATCTCGGAGCCGAGCTGATGAGCCAACATGGCTCCCCATTTTACGGCGCCACGGGAATTGTCGGAAAAGTCAGTCGCCACCAAAATATTCACATCGGCCTCCAGCGGTATATCGAATTACGCCGCAAGACTCTCCGGCTACCGAGCAAGAGAAGCTGCGCGCTTGGGTCTAATATTGCCCGGCGAAGGGCTGTCAAAACTTCTGTCCAGCACCACCAGTGTAGACACGTGGCGATCCGAAAAAAGGGCTTCATCAATCCCACCGACCCGTGGAGTCTTTGCCTGCCAGACTCCACGGATCATAAATCATCGTGGCATTAGGCGATGGTGATGTCGTCACAGCGGTACACATCCTGGATGGCGTGCAAGATCTCGACGCCGCGATCGCGGGGGCACTGGAAGGCCTTGCGACCCGAGATCAGCCCCATACCACCGGCCCGCTTGTTGATCACCGCCGTGCGCACGGCGGCCTGCAGGTCGTTGTCGCCACTGGCGCCGCCACTGTTGATCAGTCCGGCGCGGCCCATATAGCAATTGGCCACCTGGTAGCGGACCAGATCGATGGGATGGTCGGTGGTCAGCTCGTCGTAGACCCGGTCGTCGGTGCGCCCAAACGAGCTTCCGTCTTCGTGTTTGACCGCTTTGAAACCACCGTTGTTGGTGGCCATCTTCTGCTTGATGATGTCGGCGTGCATCGTCACGCCGAGGTGATTTGCCTGGCCGGTCAAATCGGCGGAGCTGTGGTAATCCCCGCCGTCGGTCTTAAACGCCGAATGACGGGTGTAGCACCACAAGATGGTGGCCATGCCAAATTCGTGGGCCCGAGCAAAGAGACGTGAAATCTCGGTGATCTGGCGGTTCGACTCCTCGGAACCGAAGTACACCGTGGCACCAATGCCCACAGCCCCCATGTCATAGGCCTGTTCGAGAGTTCCAAATAAGATCTGGTCGTAGGAGTTGGGGTAGGACAACAACTCGTTGTGATTGACCTTGACCACAAAGGGGATGCGGTGGGCATATTTGCGAGCCACCATGCCCAGCACGCCAAAGGTCGAAGCCACGGCATTGCATCCACCCTCGATGGCCAATTCCAGTACCTGCTCCGGATCAAAATAGTCGGGGTTGGGTGCAAAGGAAGCTCCCGCGGAGTGTTCAATGCCCTGGTCGACGGGCAGAATCGACAGATACCCCGTGCCGCCGAGGCGGCCGGAGTCAAAAATCGTCTGCAGGTTTCGCATCACCCGTGGGGTGCGATCCGTATCGGACACCACGCGGTCGACAAAGTCCGGGCCCGGCAGTTGGAGCCGGTCCTTCGAGATGCCCCGGGCCTCGTAGCCAAAGAGTGATTCGGCGTCGTCGCCCAAAATATTTGCAATTTCGTCAATCGACATTCCCATGATCATTACCTCCCGATATCATTGATAAATTGATGAACGGACGGTGAAACTCCAATCCTACTTCGCCGCCGGCAACTTTCCACTAATCCCCCTAACCCCCAGCCCCCTGACAAACCTTCTACTCCACGATGGTCAACCACTCGGGGTGGTCGTTATCTCGCCCTTTGACGGTATCGAAATACGCCTTTTGCAATTCCTTGGTTATCGGACCGGGTTTGCCGGTTCCGATGCAGCGATCGTCGACCTCGCGAACCGGTGTGACTTCGGCGGCCGTACCGGTCATGAAGATCTCGTCGGCCACATACAGAAAATCACGTGTAAAACGCTGGGCGATGAGCTCATAGCCCCGGTCCTCGGCCAGTTGGAGCAGCGTTCGCCGCGTGATGCCGGCCAAGATGGAACTGCCCAGCGGAGTAGTATAGATGGTGCCATTGCGCACCAGAAAGATATTTTCTCCCGAGGCCTCCGAGATATACCCCTCGGTATCGAGCATGATCGCCTCGTCGTATCCGGAGGACATGACCTCCCGTTTGGCGAGAATGCTGTTGACGTATTGGCCGTTGATCTTGCCCTTGACCATGGCGGCGTTGACGTGGTGGCGATTGAAACTGGAGATCTTTGCGCGAATGCCGTGCTCCAGCCCTTCGTCGCCCAGATAGGCACCCCAGGGCCAGGTGATGACAGCGACGCGCACGTCGTTGGATGTAGCGGACAACCCCATTTCGCCGTGGCCCAAAAAGACGACGGGACGAAGATAGCAATCCCCTGATCCATTGGCCCGCACGGTTTGGAGGCAAGCTTGTTCTAGATCTTGGCGGTCATAGGGAGCATCGATGGTGGCGATCTTACAGGTCTCGATGAGCCGGCGGATGTGGTCGCCGAGTCGAAAGATCGCCGAGCGCCCGTCTTGTTGGCGATAACAGCGAATGCCCTCAAAGGCCCCCAGCCCGTAATGCAAGGTATGGGTCAATACATGAACCGTCGCGTCGGCGTAGTCGACGAGTTCTCCATCTAGCCAAATTTTATCCGTCTCAATACCCACGTCTCCTCCTTCGCCGGAAATCCAGATGGGGTGCCGAGTCCACCGGCGGACCCCGATCGGAATCATGAATGCTCTGTGTCTTCCACCTTCAGCGCTACCACATGGGATACCACGGCAACAAGCGCGAGGTTGGGTTTCGATGTGCTCCAAACTTCATCGTCACCGTGCCGATTTCCGCCTGCGACACAACGGAACTACAGCTCGCCAAAGACGGCGGACCAGGCGTGTTGTATGCGCTGGCGAACGGCATTTAGTTCGGCCTCGAAATGACGCTCTCCGTCCCGTCCCTGATGCCCCATTTGGCGGACGACGGCGCGTCGCGACGCGCCCTTTGCCGGGACGGCAGGGCCGAGTCCACCGATGGTCAATCGACACTCCAGGCGGCGAAGCCAGGCGTAATCGCGGCGCAATCCGGACAGATCGGCTCCACTTGTTCCCCGCTCCGCAGTGGCCTGAAGTGCACGCAGCACCTCGGGGGTCGAACGCAGCGTCCGCACCGAGTCGGTCTCGACGGCACTCAACTGTAGCCACTGAGTCAAAAATTCAACGTCCAACAGGCCTCCATCGTCGAATTTGACGTCGAACCCCCCCTCTATATCGACGGCCTGTTCCTTTAATTTCCTCCGCATCGACGCGACCTTAGAGATCGCGTCGTCGGGCAGGGGCCGATCGAATGCCAACCACCGGCGATCCTCTTCGATCCGATTGCGCAAATAAGTCGACCCGGTCGAGCAGCGGGCACGGAGCAACGCCTGGCGTTCCCAGAAGTCGGCTCGATCGCGGTGATAGCAGCGCCAGGCATCGAGGCTGACGACCAGCGGTCCCTGGGTGCCGGAGGGTCGAAGGCGCAGATCCACCTCGTAGAGATCGCCGATGGCCGACGACGCCGACAGGGCTCGCACCAAACGCTTGGCGAGACGTGTCGCCGTCTGATGCTCCAGCGCGTCCTTTGACTGCGAGTCGTAGACGAAGAGAAAGTCGAGATCGCTGCCAAAACCCATCTCTTGGCTTCCGAATTTCCCCATCGCCAGCACACAGAGTCCCAGTGTTTCGACGGGATCGCCTTTTAACACAAGCTCATCATGGGACTGAGAAAACTCCCGAGCGACCTCTCGGTACAGGGCATGAAGGACCAGCTCCGCGAGATCCGATAATTGAGCACAGGTCGTCTCCACCTCCACTGCACTGGCCACCTCGTGGAGGGCAATGCGCACCATCTCCTCTCGATGAAATCGATGGATACGCCCCATTCGCCGGGCCCGATCGTCGGTTGCGCCGAGCCCTTCGTTGAGCTCGGATTCCATCCGTTGGCGAGAGCGAACGACGTGGGCCGATCCGCCGTAGATAAGGCGCTCAAAAACATCGGGTTCGTCGGCGAGCAGTCCACCAATCGGGGGGCTCGATCCGAAGAGATGGATCAATAGGCGCGCCGCATGAGGATTGTCGGCGAGCATCGACCACACCGCCGGAGTGTCACCGACGGCGGTGGAGAACCGCACCAGATGACCCAACGCGGCCTCCGGATCCGGTGCGTCGCGCACAGCCCGGAGGAGATGGCGGGCCACCTGTGGATCGGCGCTCGACGGGGATTGTGAGAAGGGCCCGTGTTGCTTCTGGCGAAGGACCTGAAGTTGTCCGGCCACCTGACGTGGCATGGAAAACCCGGCTCGTCGAAGCCGATCGACCACCGAATCATCGAGAAGTTGCTCGGCACGGAGTCCAATAATGCGTTCCAGGATTCCCTCCTGCCCCGTCCCGACAGTGGACTGGCGAGCATCTTGCGGTGATTCACTGAATAATCGATCGAAAATAGCCCGCACTTGCCGGCGTCCCTTTTCGACAGCCCGGCGCAGCATCGATGGAGACATCTCCATGCGCCCTGCCAGGTCCCGAAATGACTTCGAATCTCCGGGAATCCGGTGTGCCTGTCGATCCGATTTCATCTGAATACGATGCTCCAGACGACGAAAGAGATCGTAGGCATCAGCCAATTGGTTGTGCTCCATGGAGGAAACAAGTCCGGCGTATAGCAGGCGATCGAGGGCCTCCAGGGTGTTCCGGACGCGGAGTTCTGGGCGCAGTCCGCAGTGGACCAGTTGAAGAGCCTGGACAAAAAACTCGATCTCTCGGATGCCGCCCTGCCCGACCTTGACGTCCCACCCACCGGAGGAATCCTCCTTTGGTGACTTCTGTGAACCAACTTTCTTCCCCTGTCGGGAATTCTTAAATTTCTGCAAAAGCCGAGCCTTAAAAGGGCTCGCCGATTCCCCTGTAGATGAGGAAGGGAGGCCCGTTGGTTTTCGTCGCAAAAAGTCCGTGGCGCGGGCTTGCTGGTCGATCAACTCCTTCATACGGCGCAGCTCGTCGATGGCCTCGAAATCCAGATAGCGGCGAAACAGGAATGGCTCGAGCCGATCCAATATCTGCTCCGCAAGATCCTGGTTTCCCGCCACATGCCGCGCCTTTAGCCATGCCCCTCGCTCCCAGCCTCGCCCCCAGTTGAGGTAGTAGTTGACCAGACCCGTCTCCGAGGGGATCAGCGCTCCGCGACTGCCGTCGGGCCGAAGGCGCAGATCGACGCGAAAAACCCTCCCCTCGTCGGTCAACTCGTCGATCAGTGTCACAACCTGTCGCACCAAGCTGGCCACTGGATCCGCCGCATCATCAT
>SKPJ01000368.1 GCA_007119595.1 Myxococcales bacterium | reverse complement strand
TGGGATCCGGTATGTGGCGTCGACGGCGAGACATACTGCAATGAGTGTCATGCACAGGTCTACGGAGGTGTCGATGTAGCCTACGAGGGAGAGTGCAATGAGAACTGTGACACCAATTGGGATCCGGTGTGCGGCGTCGACGGCGAGACCTATTCAAATGAGTGCCATGCAAAGACCTGGGGTAACGGTGTCGAGATTGCCTATGAGGGAGAGTGTATTGATGAGTGTATCTGCACCATGGAATATGCTCCGGTATGTGGCATCGACGGGAACACTTACGGCAACGCCTGTCATGCGGGGTGCAACGATATGGAAATCGCATTCGAGGGAGAGTGTCCCGACGGTTCCGGTTGCATATGCCCGGATATCTACGATCCGGTCTGTGGTGAGGACGGCGAGACCTATGGCAACGAATGCGAGGCGGACTGCGTTGGCGTGGAAGTGGCCGAGGAAGGGCAGTGCGCATCCTGATGTCGCTGCGTTAGCCCGAAAATAAAAAAAGCCCGCCGGAGTTGTTCCCGGCGGGCTTTTTTGTCGTCTTACGGGCCCTACAAAGGTCTCATTGGGACAGATAGCCCCCGTCGACGGGATGATAGCCACCGGTCATAAACGAGGCCTCATCGCTTGCGAGAAAGGCGACCAGATGAGCGACCTCCTCGGGCGTTCCAAAGCGCCCGATGGGATGAGCTGCGAGCAGGTTTTCGTGGGTCTCCGGGTCCTCGAGCAACTCGCCGACCATCGGCGTCTCGATCACCGCCGGACCGATACTATTGACGCGGATTCCCTGTGAGGAATACTCCAATGCCGCGGCTCGGGTAAGTCCCACCAATCCGTGTTTGGATGCCGTATAAGCAGCGGAACCGGCGAATCCGACACGACCGGCCACCGAGGAAATATTGACGATCGAACCCCCGCCGGCTTCGAGCATCTTCGGGATCTGGGCCTTCATACACAAAAATGCCCCGGTCAGATTAACGTCCAGGACCTGTTTCCATTCCGCCATCGGGGTATCGGCGGTGGGATCGAAATCACCGCTGATTCCCGCATTATTGACGGCGATATGAAGGGCCCCAAATTCCTCTACAGCCCGTTGCATCAATGCCGTTACTTGTTCGGGATTTGATACGTCACAGGCGACGAAAATGGCCTGGCCCCCATCCTCTCGGATCGCGGCGGCCACCGATTCTCCCTGGCTATCGGCCAGATCGGATACGACGACCTGCGCTCCACGACTGGCGAGTACTTCGGCACACGCTTTACCGATGCCCGACGCGGCTCCGGTGACGATTGCGGTTTGTTCATTGAATTGGGACATGACTCTCTCCTGCTGATAGCTCCCGTGATCGGGAAGCGGTAGTGACTATTTGACAACAACAGAAAGCGTTGTTGCGTGCACTGGAGAGTCAATGAGATGCGAGCAAAGTTATCCGCGAGGATCAGATGAAGTGTGGGCGATGATCACATCGAAAGTGAGCCCTTGCGAAAGTCGGTCTGGCTTATGTGGACATTCAGGACTACCGGAGTGCCACTGGCGGCCAACTCCTTGGCCCGGTCGATGGCGTCATCTATCTGATCGGCCTCGGTCACCAGGATTCCCTCCCCGCCGTAGCCTTCGGCGACGCGATGGTATTCGGTGCGCAGTAATGTGGTGGCTACATCGTCGTTTAGAATTGCTGTCTGATCGCGCTCGATTTGAGCCCACGAGGCGTCGGTGCCGATCACGGCGATGGGAGCCAATCCGTGGCGGATACAGGTATCGAATTCAGCGAGGCTATAGGCACTGGAACCGTCGCCCCATATCAACCAAACCTCGGCATTGGGCCGAGCAAGTGCGGCGCCGACGGCAAACCCGCCGCCGACTCCCAGGGTTCCGAAGACCCCTGGGTCCAGCCAGGATAGGGGAGCTCGTGGGCGCAATACATAGGCCCCGGTGGCCACGAAATCTCCACCGTCGACGACGAGCACGCTGTCGTCGTCCATCTTTTCCTCGATGCGCTCGAAGAGATGGATGGCATTGACGTACTCCGTATCTTCCTTGCCCATCTCGTGGATCTCTTGGTCGCGCTGTTCTTCGCGCTCGGCCAGGGATTCAAACCAAGCGGTGCGGGGCACGGGGCTACCCATGCGATAGGACATTTCGCGCACAAATTCTCCGGGATGCATGGGCACGGGAATCTCGGGCTTGAGATTCATCGACAGGTCTTCTCGGCTCAAATTCGCTGCAATGACATCGGTGTCGGAGCCGAAACAGCGACCGTATTTGAGCCGAAAATCAAAGGGAAAGCCGGCGATAATGGCTACATCCGAGTTGTGCAATGCCCGCGATCGGCGATGGCGAAACTGCAGTTCACTATGCTGACCGAGTAGTCCGCGGGCGCCGCCGGCCAAAAACGTTGGGATACCCAATTTTTCTACCGCATTGGCCAGGCTCTTTGCCTGATCTGGCGTATAATTGACCAACGCTTGAGAACCCAGGACGAGGGCCGGCCTTTCGGCATGGACGAGGCGATCGGCAGCTTCGTCGATTAATGGCGCCAGATCCTCAGTGCTCAACTGGGGAATTGGCAACTCGCGATAGCGAAGGGGGTTGGCGGGAGACTTAAACTGACGCATGAGGTGTGCCTTTAAGTATAACTTTAAGGCTCTGGCGCCGAAATTCTCAGCGTCTTCAACCCCACTCTGGGACATAAACCAGTCGCGTACGATTTCTTCGGGATAAAGCAAGTCCACCGGCACTTCGATGAAAACGGGGCCCGGAGTTCCACTGGTGGCGACATCGAGTGCATATTCGACAGCCGGTTGTAGCTCCTTGACCACCGACAGGGAGGTCGCCCACTTGGTCAATGGCTCCATTAGACTCAATTGATCGATATCCTGTAGCGAGCCGCGCCCCTTCAATACAGTGGCCGTGGCGCCTCCAAAGATAAGGACCGGCGACTGGGCCATTTGAGCGTTTTTGACGGCCGTGACCGTATTGGTGACTCCGGGGCCGGCGGTGACGGCAGCGACCCCGGGAATGCCGGTCAGCCGGGCGATGGCGTCGGCCGCAAAGACCGCGCTGACTTCATCGCGGACATCGATCACGTCAATGTCTCGTGAGCGAGCTCCCGTAAGAATGGGCGAGATATGCCCCCCGCAGAGGGTGAAAATATGCCCGATTCCCCGTCGTGCCAGTGCATCGGCGATGATGTCGCCGCCATGTTCCGTCGTCATGATGGAAATCTCCATTCATTCATAAAAATTGCTTGAGTAAGTCCAACGGTCGCGGTTTGAGAACCGATTGTCCAGCTTCGACCAAAAAGATCTTCTCGTTCCCCCGGTTTGATGGTGCTCGGATGGTGTTCTTACGTCGCGTCGGCTAACTGCTCTTGAAAATGACGGGCATGTGCCCACTTAAAGCGGCCACGCAACAGGACGAAGACCCGATTGTAGGACCCGAGACCATCGAGAAAGCCGCGAATATCGTATCGATCGAATTCGCGACGCATACCGGCACGTTCGTTGATGATAAAAGCGCCGTCTCCATGTTCGAAACTGATCTCGTCTCGCATCGCTAAAAACGGATCATATGCGTATACCAATCCCAGCTCGGTGGCCCATGGGCGCGTGGTCTCGGTCTCCCACATCCCGCGGGCTTCCCAGATGATGGGCTTTGAGAAGTCGCTTCCCAGTTGACTTGCCAGATCTTCGATGAGAGCGTGCTCGATCTTCCCGGGAGTAAATGAGGGAGGGGTCTGTATCACCAACGCTCGCGCCGCGAGTGCGTGGGCCTGCTCAAGAGTTACTTCCCAGGCGGACTTAATGGCATCTGTAATCTCGCCTCGTCCCGCCTGAGCAGCCGCCACAAGCCCCTTCGTGACACCGGTTTGTACGTGGAGCACAAATGCAAACCCACGAGGTGATTCAACACGCCACCGATTCAAGGTGTCGGTACGTGGCGGATTGTCGAGTTCTTCGAGGTCGAGCTCGACTGCATTGCACTGAGAGAAGTACTGATCCCAGTGCCGTGGTATCTCGTTACAGCCGAAATAAATTTTGGTCATATCGCAGAAGGGGTTTTAGAAAATAATTCCCGGGCCAACTGATTAAACGAGGACTTGGACAAGCGATGACAGGTCCCGTTTATCGACTCGCAACCAACCATTAACGCGGGAAAAAATCTACGTGAAAATCGTTATTGAAATGAGCAATGGATCTGAACTGGGTTGTCCCAGAGTTGGTTCAACGAGTCGCCGAGAGGTTTCAAGTGAATGTACTCACTTCAAGGAAAGAGCAGGACGTCGTCTTCGCCATGTTGTGCCGACAACTCGTCGACGCGCTCCAGCATTGCCTGTCGCTGCGACCAGAAGACGGCGAGCCGTCTCTGTTCTGCGGCGCTGGCCTCGGGATATAACATTTCTTCTACCTGGTCCCGCTCCAGTGCGCGAATCGATGCCACCGTACTGGCGCTGAATCGGCTGGTCCATTCAAAACGCTCGCGAACTCGCCGTGATGCCCGAGGCTGAAAGGCATCGCCGTTGTGCCGCGAGACCATAGCGGTGCCAAAGATTGGGTTGTTGGTGCCGTATTCCTCGGTGCGCGTAAAGAAACGCTCCCAGTTATTGGTGAGATAATCGAAGATCAAAAGACTGGATACAGCGCGAGCGATTTCTCCGGTGGGTCGATCACCAACAGCACGAATGAGACCGTCGTAAAAAACGCCTCCCGAGAAATCCTGGAGTGGATCGAGGTTAGCGCGAGCGGGTTGATCTTTGAACTGCGATGAACTGCCGGCCGATAGCCATTGTCGCCAAAGCGATTGATATTCGATGGGAAAGGCGACCTGCGGGGCCTCCCTGATAAATTCCAGGCTTCCGCGGACGGCTTCCACCTCCCGTCCGTCGATGTCGATCGACTGCCAGGATGCCTGGTCGAGCAGTTCGGCGATTTCATCGCTCTCGGCGTCAATACCGGCAACAAACGCGCGCGTCATCACTGCTGGTCGGGTCTCGAACACCTCAAAATGGCACACCACGAGTTCGCAAAGACGCCATGTGGCGACCTCAGCGCGCCAACCGCCTTCCCATCCATCTCGATCGGGTTTGAAGAGCAATTTTTCGTCGCTGCGTTGCGTGTGCTCCAAAACAATTCCGCGGTGGTTCGACTTCTCGTAGTGCTGTGCCGAGCCATAATCGGTGGAATCGTCGAGGATCGACGGCTCGACAGAGCGCAAACTCTCGTCGACATCGATCGCCTGGCGGTGAACGTCGGTGAATTCATCCCCAGGATACTCCACCATCCCTACCATCGCCACACGACGCGCCCTGGAGTAATCTTCAGCATCCATCAGGACATCGCTAAACAGGTGAAGAAATTCGCGATCCCGGCGGCCCTGTTCCCATTGTGAAGAGAGTAGTTCGACGACGTTTTCATCGGTCTGCCCTTCGAGTTCCATTCGTTGGCGAGCCCAGTCATCGGCCCGGGACACTTCGGAAAAGGCATCGAGGTGAAGGGCATCGGCGATGATGGCGACTGCTTCCGTGCGGGCTTGCCCAACTCTGGGATCCGGTTCCGGGTCTTCATCGCCGTCCATCGCCGTATCATCGCCGGTGGACTCCGCGGTCCATCCGGTCGTTTCCTCGACGAATTGCTGTCCCGGTTCGGTGACCATCAATCCACCGGCGACGGCGACAACACATACAGCGACGGCGATGAAAAGTGGTGCTTTTGATTTCGACGTGCCCACCTCCTCGTAGACATCATCGGAATCCAGGGCCTCCTGTTCGGCGAGCGATGGCAGGTCGTCTCTCGATGATTCCGACTCCGCCGCAGCTTCATCTGGCTCAGCAGTTTCCTCACTGTCGGGTGATACTGCAGGACGCTTATCGTCCTCTGCTTGGTCATCGGATTGGTCGACGGACGAAATAGGGGATTGAGCGTCATCTTCCGCTGTTGCCATGTCTGACGTTTCGGTTGGGTCACCGACCCCAATATCTGTGTTCGCCGATTCTTCAAAATCAACGGTCTCACTTTCGGAATCCGGTGATTCGCCGGCCTCATCGGGCTGGATCTCGTCGGGGGCCCGGATCCTTTTTTCTACTTGTGGCGAATCAGTTTCAACCTCAGCTTTTTTAGCTACTGCTATCTCGTTATCTGGCTCAGAAGTCGGTTGTGACGGCGTCGAAGCCGCCGTTTGGGAGGTCGACGAAGGCCCCGATAGCTCGGGGATCGATGGAGGCTCCGAGAGAGCAGAGTGCTTGGGTTTCGGATCATCCGCGCTCTCATCGGTTTCCAACTCTTGCTCGGTTTCCAGATCCTCATCGATCTCATTTTTCGGCTCTCCCACGCCGAGTCGTGAAAGGACCTGATGAGCTTCCGCGGCCATCTTTCGGCGCAAATCGCCGAAGACTGGATGCTCCGATACGGGCATCCAATCGTCGTCTCCTTCAGCGATTTCTTCGGCCCCCAACAAGACCCCTCCCTTGATCAACTGAATGAGTCCATCTCGGTCGACCGGTTCATAGATCACGCCCTCAATTTTGAGCCGAAAATCGCCCTGTCCCAGCACATCGTGTATCTCCGCGGTGGGGAGGCGAATATAGCCGCTACCGCGTTTTTCCCCGGCGGCACCTGGATCGCCATCGCCCGCCTCGCGTCGACGTTTTTGCAGTCTCGCGAGCATGGATTGGCTGGTCGTTTTGCCTGGTTCATCGGACACACCGCCGATGCCAGCGGAAGCCGTCGAATCCGGTGGTGTTGAGGGTTCATCGACATCATCAAATAGGCTCGCATGGGTATCGTCTCGATCGGCGGCCGGCGGCGCAGCCAAGGGAGCACCTGGCTTTGTGCCGGTCGCCGTCGATTTCTTCACGATATCTGCGAGCTCTCCTTCGGTGATGCCAACATCTTCACTGCTCTCGCCTTCCGGGGAGCTGTCGCGGTCGATTTTCGCTCCACGGTCCTCCTGCTGCAATTTTTCGCGTAATTTACCGCTATCCTTACCGTGGCGTTCGCGAACCTTTTTGAACAAGTCCGAAAGCGATCCCTCATCACCTTTGCCATCCGTATGCTCCGGCGTTTCGGGCGAATGATCTCCCTGCTCATCGCCCGGGGAGGCGTCATCGTCTTCTCTGGGACTAATTCTGGACAGTGGCAATGTCGATGAAGGTTGCTTCGCTTTAGTCTGCTCTCGGTCTTGTTTCGACTCCGCATCGGGGACGGAGACCTGCTTTGGAACCTTCTTGCTCTTGATGCGGGCCAGCAGACTCGTTTTTTTGTCGTCTGCTTTGTCTTTGCTCTCCTCAGCCTGCTTTTCGTTGCGACGGGACAAGGAGCCGTATTGGCGAAGTGTATCTTTCGAATCCCTCCAGGACTCGCTGCGGTCTTTGGACTTCCGCTCTTTCTTTTCCTGCTTGCTCAACGAGCGAAGGGTCGAGGAGTCGACCTCCTTTTCTTGCGTGGTCTGCGTGCGGCGGCGTTGGCTGCCCGAATTCTCCTTTTCATCGCTACTTTCTTCGGTGTTGCGAAGTCTTTTGGGAGACGTCGATTCGGGAGGGGTTTCGTCTGTTGAGACCGTCGAGGAACTC
>SKPJ01000041.1 GCA_007119595.1 Myxococcales bacterium | reverse complement strand
TCCCGATCAATAGGACTTCCCGTCCGTCGACCTCAATACGGGTGACGTCGGTCTCGGTGTCGGTTATCTCATCGATCTGGGGGTCGATGTCGTCGGGGGGGATGGACTCGGTCATGGTTCGTCATGCGTCAAAGTAAAATGTACGGCTGCTCGGTGCCATTATTCGAACCGGCAGTAGTAGAGGATATTCCGGCGTTTGAATAGGAGTGGTCCCAATTGTCCGTCGCCGGTGCTGTATTTTCGTTGTATCCGGTTCGGCATAGCTGTCTAATAGCACACGTGGTCAGATGATTCCGGCATTGAGAAAAGCAGTGGCGATACCAAAATAGATAAAAAGTCCGGCGGCATCGGCGATGCTAGTGATCAGTGGGCTGGAGGCGACGGCGGGGTCGATTTTGAGCTTGGTGAGGATAAAGGGCAAAATGGTGCCCACCAGGTTGGCCACCAACACAATGGAGGCCATCGACAAGCCGACGACCAGGGCGAGGCCCCAGGTCCCCCGATAAAAACCAAGCAGACTGCTGGCCAGGCCCATGGCAACTCCCAGACTGAGTCCAACCAACAACTCTTTGCCCATGGCGCGCAACCACTCGTTCAATTTGACTTCACCGGTGGCGATGGAACGGACCATCACGGTGGCCGATTGTGAGCCCGTATTGCCGCCGCTATCGATGAGCAAGGGGATGAAAAACGCGAGGGCGATGATCGACTCCAGGGTCGCCTCATAGGCCTCAATGATACCGGAGGAGACAAGGTTGATGGCGATGAGTAGCAGCAACCAGCCGATGCGTTTTCTGAATAGCCAGTGAATGGGGCTTTCGTGATAGGTCTTTTTCAAGGGCGCCATGGCGGCGGCCTTGTGGAAGTCCTCGGTGGCCTCTTCGGTGGCGACATCAAGGACGTCATCGACGGTGACGATGCCCAATAGTACGCCTGCCGAATCGACAACGGGGAGGGCGATCATGTCGTAGCGTGCAAAGGCGTGAACGGCGACTTCTTGATCGTCGAAGGCCGACAAGCTGACGTAGGTCTCGTCCATGATCGAAGAGATCGGATCTTCCGGATCGGCGAGGATGAGTTCGCGCAACTCGATGGCGTCGATGAGGGTCCAGTCCCCGGCGGTGACGTAGACCATGTTGATCAGTTCGCTATCCGGTTCCTGTTCGCGGATATGCTGGAGTGCTTTGCCGATCTTCCATTCCGGTCGGATGGCGACGTAGTCGGGCGTCATGAGCCGACCGACGCTCTCCTCGGGATAGCCCAACAGTTGGCGAGCTTCTTTGAGGTGTTCTTCGTCGAGTAAATTGAGGAGTTGCTGGGTGACCTGTCCGGGCAACTCCTCGAGCACCTGGGTGCGATCGTCGGGTGCGAGATCGGTCAAGAGCTCACGGGTATCCTCGTCGCTTAGATTGTCGAGCAGGCGATTGGCCCGATCGACGTCCATAAAGGCGAAGATATCGGCACTCAGGTCACGGGGAAGAGCGTGGAAGACGAGTGCGCGATCGCGCTTGTCGAGCGATAAAAAAGCGTCGGTGACCTCGGGAACCGGAACCCCTTCCACGATCTCTCGCAGTCCTTTCCAATTGCGCTCGGCGACCTTTTCACGGAGTGCGAAGCTGAGTTCTTCGGCTTCCACGGAGGATGACTCTTCAAGGCTGGTCATGGCAATTCCTCGACGACAAGATCAGCGAATAGATGGAGAGGATCGAAGAAGGCTCAATTCGCCCCTGTCTTAGAAATTCGATTCGGCTGTAAATCGGAAGAGGGGCTCGCCAGAGCCGGGGCGTGATGGCTATCAATGACCGTCTTGAGGTCGGCGAGCGCCGCCAATGTAGAGTGCCCGTTTCGTGTGTCAAGCGACACCGTGGAAGCAGGGCCCTGATATGAAGTGGGTTTCTTGCGGGGAGTTGCTGAAGATCACATCATCCCCGGGCCTGAACGGCGTTATCCAGCGTGCCATCTTCGCCGGAGGAGGTGGCATATTGGAGTCGGTACAACTTGCTGTAATGCCCGCCGAATTCGAGGAGTTCTTCGTGGGTACCCTCTTCGATGAGGCGTCCGTCGTCGAGAACGAGGATCCGGTCGGCGCGCTGGATGGTGGACAGTCGGTGGGCGATGACCAGGGAGGTCTGATGTTCCAAAAGCTTTTCGATGGCTTTTTGAATCAGGGCCTCGGTATCGGTGTCCACATTGGCGGTCGCTTCATCGAGGACCAGAATCTCCGGTTGCAAAATGAGGGCCCGAGCAAAGGCGATCAATTGCTTTTCGCCGGAGGAGAGATTGCCGCCCCGTTCGGCAATCTCAAAATCGAATTTCCCGGGGAGTTCATTGATGAAGCGATCGGCATAGACCATCTCAGTAGCCCTTTGGACCTGTTGGAGGGATACGGATTCATCGCCGAGGGTGAGATTTTCAAGCATGGTCCCCTGAAACAAAAAGACGTCCTGAAGGACGATGGCGAATTGACGTCGTAGCTGGCGCAATTCGAATTGGCGGATGTCTTCGCCATTGATGAGGATCTGACCTTCATCGACGTCGTACAGTCGGGTCAGCAGATTGATGACCGTCGACTTGCCGGCGCCGGTGTGTCCGACGAGGGCGACCCGTTCACAGGGATGGATGGTGAAGTTGAGGCCTTTGAGTACCTGTTCGTCTTCGTTATAGCCGAAGTGTACGTCGCGAAATTCGATTTCAAAGGGGCGGTCGGGAAGTGTTTTCGGATTGTCGCTCTGTGGAATCTGGTCTTTCGTATCCAGCAGTTGAAAAATCCGCTCGCTGCTCGCCATGGCGCTCTGCAATAGATTGTATTTCTCAGCGAGGTCGCGAATGGGGACGAAGAATTTTTGCATATACTCGATAAAGGCGACCAGGACTCCCAGGGTGACGGCGCCCTGGAGGGTGGGTCCGCTGGCGTACCATAGGATGACGCCAATGGTGATCGAGCCGACGGCCTCGATGATGGCGTAGAGGATGGCGTCCCAGCGAATGGAGCGAATATTGGCGTCTCGGTACTCGGAGTTGATATCGCGGTATTCATCGCGGCTTACGTTTTCCCGAACAAAGAGCTGGATCACCTCCATGCCGGTGATGCTCTCCTGGAGGTGGGCATAGAGGCGGGCAATTTTGACGCGGGTGGCGCGGTAGGCTTTGCGAAGAAAATGGCGCACCACCAGGGTCACCAACAGCAAGATGGGGACCACGGTAAAGCTCGCCAACGCGAGGCGCCAATCCTTGACCAATAAGATGACGACGATGGCGCTCAGGGTGATCAGATCCCCGACCATGGTGATGATGCCCGACGAAAGTGCCTCCTCGAGACTCTCCACATCGGTGGTCAGCCGAGTCATGAGCCGACCGATCGGGGTTTGCTTAAAAAACGAAGAAGAGAGGTCCTGGACGTGACTGAAAAGCTGTTGGCGCAGATCGCGCAGTGCCTGATGGCCGGCGTATTTCATCAGATATTGCTGAGCATACATCAGGATGCTGTGGCCGACGACGGTGCCGGCGTAGACCGCGAGGATAATCCACATTCCATCCAGGGACTCGGGGACGATATAGTCGTCGATGGCGATCTGTAGCAGCCATGGTTGGACCAGAGAGACGGCGCTGATAAGCGGGAGCAACAGCAGGCAAACCAAAAACAGCCACCGATAGGGCCGCATATAAGTCCACATGCGGTACACCAAGCCCAGATCGCTAAAGGTGTCCAGAGAATCCTCTTTGAAGGCCGATCCAATGGCCGCACCGGTGGGACGTTTCTCCTTTTCCCCGTTGGTGCTGTGTGAGTCGTCGTGGCTCACTCGTCGAATTGCTCCCGGAGTTTTTGTCGGTGGTACATGTCGGCATAAGCCCCCCCGCGTTCCATCAATTCGTCGTGGGTGCCTTGTTCGACAAGGCGGCCTTGTTCGATGACGAAGATCTTGTCGACCTCGGTGAGGGCGTTGAATCGATGGGTCAACAAAATGCTGGTGCGCCCGCGCATGATCACCTTCAATTGGTCGAGGATTCGCCGTTCGGTGTGAGTGTCGATGCTCGCCAGGGCGTCGTCGAGGATGAGCACGCGGGGATCGACGAGGAGTGCACGGGCAATGGTGACGCGCTGTTTTTGGCCACCCGAGAGGGTGACGCCGCGCTCGCCTACCAGGGTGTCGAGACCATCCTGGAAGCCGTCGATATCACCTTGGAGGGCTGCAATTTCGACGGCTTCGTCGATGCGCTCGTCTTGAGAGACCGGAGCGCTTTCTTCGCCCGCAGTGGAGAGCAAGGGCGAATCGGGGGGACATTTGTCGAGGGTCGGATCATAGGCCAGGGAATCGATGCCGAAGCGGATATTTTGGCCGATGGTCATGGAGAATAAAAAGGGTTCCTGAGGCACGAATCCAATCTCGGCACGCAGGGTGCGAAGCCGTATTTCTTCGAGGGGCACGCCGTCGATGCAGATCTGGCCCTCGTCGGGGTCATAGAGTCGAGCGATCAGCTTGACCAGCGTCGATTTTCCAGCGCCGGTCTTACCGACGATGGCGACGGTGGAGCCGGCGGGGATATGCAGCGAGATATCATCGAGGGCCTGCGTCTTATCGTCGTAGGAAAACGAGATCTTTTTCACCGAGATTTCACCCACATCGCGCTGCGGTGAAGGATCGGGAAGTGGGGTTGGGTCATTGTGAGGTTCGTCGAGCGCCGGCGTATGCTCCAGCAATTCGCTGACCCGCTCAAAGGCGGCGAGACCACGGTGCCAGATGGCGAATACCCAACCGAGGGCGATGGTGGGAAAGACAAGGGCCACCACATATCCATTGAACTCCACGAAGGAGCCCAGTGTCATGGGACCGTTGACGACGCGGTGGGAGCCGACGACGAGGACGATCAAGGTTCCCGTGCTGGCGATGAGGATGATCAATGCGTGGAGCATGGCGCGGATTTTGGCGAGTTTGACGTTTTCCTCAAAGAAGATGTCGTTGGACTCGCCATAGGTCTCGATCTCTCGCTCTTCGAGCACATAGCTTTTGATGACGTCGATGCCGCTCAAGTTTTCCTGCACTCGTGTCGACAAGTCGGAGAGCCGGGACTGTACGACTTTTGTCTGCAGAAAGAGGGCGCGAATCACCTTGCGAATGGCCAATAACAAAAAGGGATAGGGAGCAAGGCATACCAGGGTCAGGTACAGATCGACTCCGGCCATGCGGTACAGAGCGATGGAGTAGGCGATCAGGGTGTTGATGATGTGCAGATAGGTCAGTGCATATAAAACGCGCACGTGGGTGACGTCGTTGGTGACCCGGCTGGTCAAATCGCCAGTGGGGATGGAGCCATAAAAGCGAGGTGTCAGCCGCGCCAGATGAGTATACAGGGCGTTGCGGATATCAAATTCGATGTAGCGCCCACCGTTGAAGATGGTGATGCGGCTAAATACACGAGCAATGCCGGCACCGATCGCGAGGGCGATGATGACGATGGCCACACCGATGACATCGGATCGAATGGCGTCGAGATTCAGGCCCTCTTCGCTGAGTCCGTCGCGCAAAAACTCGATACCCTCACCCAGATAAAAGGGGATCGAGAAGGCCATCAAATTGGTGAGTAGGAGGAAAAATGCCCCGGCGAGGAACAGTCCCCGGTAGGGCCGAAAATAATGCCACAGCCTACGTCGCCGTACAGCGGGGTCCAGCGTGAAATCTTCGTCGGTGACGAGGTTTTCGGGCGAAGTCGACATGGGGGTGGTTCGGTCCTGCGTGGAAGGTGTGCGCCTCGGAGACTCGGCAGAGGCGCCGGGAGAACGTATGCAGGATTGGGGCCGAATTCAACATGGTTTTTGGACTTTTAGTGCGTGGGGAGGCCGATACGCTCCCAGCGGGGAGCACCGGTGTCGGGGGAGGTGGACCAGGCGACGTACATGGGTCGCCCTTCGATGTCATCGGCACTGATGGCCCCGAAGTTGCGGCTGTCGGAGCGCAGCGAGGACTCCTCACCGGTGGCGAAGGCGCTTCGGTTATCTGCGAGGACAAAATATTGGTCCTGCCGAAGTTCGAGGTTGGAGATGGCGTTGTCCACTCGGGTTCCGGGGATGATGGAGATAAGGTAGCGCTGGTCGTGATTGTGTTCGATCCACAACTCGGTGTGGTGCTCATCGATGAACGTCGCCTGGGGATCCCAAGGCGTGTAGTCGAAGAGCTGTTCGTTGACGGAGAGGGTGTAACCTTGCATGTCGATATCGTCGGAGGGCACGCCGATGACTCGCAAGACGGCCAGTTCGTCGGTGCCGGGGATGCGTACCGCCACCAGATCGCCGCGGCTCGGAGGAGTGCTTTCGTAGATCGTGCGATCGATCAGCAGGTGATCACCGGGTTGTGTCTGCGGGAGCATGGTCGGGTGTTCGACGGGGACAATCGTGAGCAGGTGGCGGGCCGTAAAGTGGGATGTGATCGCCAGTGGAGCCAAGAAGGTGAGCAGGGCGATGAGAGCGTAGAGCAATGGATGTTGATAGCCCAGGTGGTGTCTCGCCTTGCTGCGGGTGATGAGTTCGACGGCCTTAGAGGCCGACAGGCCGCATAAAACGAGCCAGGTGACCACCAATACGAGCCCCGGAAAGAGGGGGAAAAATTGCAATAAGGTGGTGGCGATGACAAAGACTAAAACGACGAGGACGAAGGTGAGATTGATCACCAGACCAGCCAGCAATCGGCCGGTGTAGATAAGTGGCAGTCCAGGGGCAGCCATCGAGGAGGCGATGGCGGTGACGGTGCGTCGCCGCTGGTTTTTCGTCTGTGGTGATGATTGATTTTCGTTCATAAGGCATGTCCTGCATCGCCGGGGACGCCCGGCAACCGAGCAGATAAAAAAGTTAGAGGTCGGTGCCTGAAGGTGTCAACCACTTGGTGGAAGACCAATGATTTTGGGGCGGGCGAAGCTGTTGTGTAATGAGGAACAAAACCGGACGTTCGTAAAATAACGGTATAAGCCTTGCAGGTTTATGGATGGCCGTGGCTGTCTATGTGATGGTATGACCCTAAACTACGAGCATTGCGAGATAAATCCGTCGAACCAAAACGTGCATGACGATCCGGATGGATGATGAAAGGACGAAACGAAACCCTATCTTTGTCGACCCTTTTGGTATTTGCCGCGGTGGCCGTAGTGCCTGTTGCCGTGGCTACGGGGTTTTCCAATTTTGAACGAGCTCGCCATCTGGCATTGGTGGGGTTCGCCGCAATGGCCCTGTTGAGTTGGGGAGTTGGACTGGTGCGTCGAAAAAAGGTCACCGTCGCATCACCAGGGACGGTCGCGATTGGAGGGGCGTTTGGTCTGGTCGTGATCGCTTCGATGGCCTGGTCCGGATGGGCGCTGTTCGGGGTGCTCAGTGTGCTGACGTGGGTGAGTTTGGGCGTTGTGTTTTTGGTGCTCGTAGCGCCCGTGGGTAGGTCTCCGCGTTTTTTGGAGTGGACGACCGCTGTGGCGGCCGGCGCAATGGGCTCAGGTGGCATTGGGCTCTATGAATTTTTTGGCGGCGGTGCGGTGACCCCGTTTTGGGATCCCGCGGGAGTGGCCGGCGGATTCGATAGTATGGCCTTTGCCACGGCGTATTATG
>SKPJ01000288.1 GCA_007119595.1 Myxococcales bacterium | reverse complement strand
GTACGAGAGGACCGGGGTGGACATACCTCTGGTGTACCGGTTGTGGCGCCAGCCGCATTGCCGGGTAGCTATCGTATGGACAGGATAACCGCTGAAAGCATCTAAGCGGGAAGCCCCCCTCAAGATCAGTTCTCCCTTCAGGACAACCTGACCATAGGTCCGTCGGAGACGACGACGTGGATAGGCAGGATGTGGAAGCACAGCAATGTGTGGAGCAGACCTGTACTAATTGACCAGGAGGCTTAACCATCTTTATTTAGCGCGTAACGAGCGATGAAGATGTTTGAATAAGGCGCAATTGATTGTTCATTCGGTGGCTTTTATAAGCCGCGAATGAAAGGCTGTAACGAATGCCTGACTCGCTCCAAGACGTCGCGGTCTCAATGATATTTGGCTCCTATCGAGCCGGATAGTATACGCAACGACATGCATCAACCATCCTCACCACCACTTTTTAAACGTACAAAAAGTCGGTTGGTGGTTGCAGCGGAGAGGGTCCACCCGATCCCATTTCGAACTCGGAAGTTAAGCTCTCCAGCGCCGATGGTACTACGACGGAGACGTTGTGGGAGAGTAGGTCGCTGCCAACCGCTTTTTCTTTACAAAAAACGCCTCGATGGCTTCGGCCGTCGAGGCGTTTTTTGGTTCTAGGCCAGTTTCCTTCGAAACACGGAGTCTTGGATTCGCCAGGACAGCGTCTGTACCTGCGCTATCCCGCCAGCCAGTGGCCGGAACCGGTGACGATGACTGTTTGAGACCGAGGACTGGCCGACCAGGTGCCGGGAGCGCGCCCTGAGCGAAGCGAGGAAGTACTCTTAGGGTGAAGCGACCAAATAGTCTTGGACTGCGAAGCCGTCGAAACGCGGCGATGCCGTAGTGTCATGGTGTGCAGACGGCAAAGAGATCGTCGTTCAGGACCGGCTGAATACCGAAAGGATTTACTTTGTCGGACCACGAAGGCTGCTGGCTGGCCGTCGGTGGACCGAACGCACTTTCATCTGTGCTGACGTGACCAGATTCTGCGATTTCGATCGTAACACTGGGTTAGTGGTGTGAGCTGGTGATCACTGAAGTATTTCGGTGAGCAGTTACGAGAATTCAAGCAGGTTTGGTGCCAGACCATGGGTCGGCATCGTTTTTGGTCCATTGGCTATCTCTTGTTTTGCAGGGCATGGTGTCTATGTTGGGCTCGGTTCTTGAGCAGTCTTCTGTATCCCCAAAGGAGTACTTGTCATGAATAAGGATGCCAGCCCGTCGTCGACCTCCGGCGACGAAGAAGTCGAGATGATCTGGATCTTCACTACCGGCAATTTTGCGGAAATGGAGATCATTACCGATATTTTTGAAGCGGAGGACATCGCCTATATTGTGCGCAAGATGGAGGTCCCACAATTTCCGACGACGATTGGCGATCACAACCAGATCCGTATCGCCGTCGAGCATGGGCGCACCGACGCTGCCCGCCAATTTATTCAGCAGGCCATCGTCGACGAAGCGCTGCCGGGCGATGGCAACTTCCTGGAGGGATGATCGCTGACTTTACATCGCTCAGTACAGCGTTGTCGCAAACCGAGCGAAACGCTTCGTCATTTCACTGAAGGGCGAGATCGGTGAGATGAGTCTGCCAGATTTCTGGTCGGCCCGAGTGGAGGCCTGGTATCACTCCTTGAAGTGAGGGGTGACCGAAAGATGGTGCGTTGAACCGCCGAAGGGGGATCCATGTTGATCGGCACAGCACCGACGTCTTGGTGCGACAGGGTCCCCTCGTCGAGCCACGTCAGCGGCTGCGCCTCGGGGGTGGGACAACCTTCGAGACTTGACGCGAATGCCGGGGCATTCGCCGACCGCGTTGGTCGCGCCTTTGGGGCGCCAGCGATGGCAAGATATCATCGGCTCCCCGGCGTACCGACGCAAACCGGCAGCGAAATCCGATGTCATCGGCTCCCCGGCGTACCGACGAAATCACGGAAACGGATCACACCGGCCGCCGAGAGGTTACACTGCGGTGAAGTGATGAGACGTTTGGCGTGAACGGAAAAACTTTCGGTGCGATCCAAACCTGGCCCAATGCTCACAATGGTCCGGCGGCTGATGTACATCTTTTCCCGTTGAAAGTAATTTGTCTCAGGACGTCAAGAGTACGGACGCGCGCCGGCATGGACGAAGGATGAGGCGTAGTGGATTCATGAGCCCCGCCTACAAACCGCGAGAAAGGAATTGGCATAGCGATGAAGAGTTCCGTTTGGTGGTCGATGACAGTGGTCTGGGTATTGGCAGGTGTTTTGGGATGCGCGGCGACGGAGGAAGTCGAGGATGAGGAGCAAGCAGTGGCCATGGAACCGGAAGATGTGCAGACGTCACCGGAGGACGTCGTTGCCTCGGTCGGCGAAGTAACCCAACAAGAGCAGGTGAGCCAGGCGTTGTCGGAGTCCATTGTCGATGCCGAGCCGTCCATCGACGATTTCGAGCCCTCGGGGGACGAGGAAATTCTTCAAACACTGGGCGCGCTGGGCATGCTTTCCACCAGTGATCTGTGTGACGATGGTCCGTGCCGGTTTTGCGAGGTCGGTTCGGAGGCGAGCTTCGAGGTACAGCGACGGTCGGTGGCGCTTCGATCTTGTTGTGAAGGTGAACAACGGTGTCTGTCGCAGATCTACTTCGGTGACGACCAGACATCGCTCGTATTCGTCGGCCAGGCGGTGGAGCCGGTGCATTTTTCACCTAGTGCCGACGCCGTCGTCGTGTCACCGTCGATCTCTTCTGACGGTGATGGTGAGCTTTACTCAGTCGCCGTTGACGAGCTTCGAGACAGTGCCCAGCCAGTTGAAGAGCCGACGCCGTTGTACACCGCAGCGGACTTGCGTGACCGAGCCGCGTGGAGCATCAGCGCTACGCGCATACATCGCTTGGAAGGCCTGTCTGCGCGTGCCGTCGAGGAGGCACGAGGCGCCGGAGAATGCGACGGCGACGCCGTATCGCTTCCCCGCTTATTCGAAATTTCTCGGGACGCGACGCCGCTCAGCGAACGCCTCCAGATCGATTTTGAGCGCTGGACTGAGGCCGGCGAATGGCTTTTGACCTCCACAAGTGACGATACGGGATGGACGACCATGCTCATTGATCCCACAACGCAGTGCATGGAGCGCACCGCTCACCATCCAGGGGCCGCCCAGGTCGGTGTCGAGGTACAGATCGAGGAGCCACTCCATTTTCACAAGACCTCTGCCCGGCGGATTGCCGTGGGAGAACGAGGTCATGAATGGACGGTAATCCGGGGCGTATTGTCCGCCGAAGAAGGAGCGGTGGATCGCTTCGACGATGGACTTCGGTTGGAAGCGTCGGCCCGTACTGGCGGCGATCGGTGGCTTGAGGAGTCCTCGGTGCTGGCGGTGGCGAGACAGGTCTCGGCATCGGAACTGGATTGGTGGAGCCGAAGCGGCGAGTCCCTGGCCGAACTTCGGCGATCGGAACTCGACGCACCGCGGCGCTACGACGACGGGCACTGGCATGTGCCGGTGACCATCCTCGTCGACGCCGGCGGTGTTGAGAAGTTGATCGTCGAGTTGTTCATTCCGTAGATGGAGGGGCCTTGAGAAAGGCGGTGGCTTCGGCAAGGGTCGCCACCGTGCGGTACCGGGCCAAGGATGTGAATACCCGCCGATACAGGGACTTTTTTCGAGACCACGGAATGCGAAGATCGGGCTGGCGGGCCACCAATTCATCGCCGTCGGGTACGTCGTCTATGTCGGTGGCGTCCACAAAGTCAATGGCGTGCATCTCGAGATTGAAAAAGCGATCGAAGCTGCGATCGATAAAGGGCCACAATCGCTCCCAGCCCAGGGCGTCGATAAGATGGAGGCTGGTGCCGATGATGGGCATCGTTCGAGCGGCGAAGACGGCGATCGGAATTTCCACAAAGCTCGTCGGACCGAGGGCCGGATTCCAGCAGTCCAGGGGATCCGGAAAATAGGGCTGGCGATGAGCCATCAATGCTCTCGGATCGGTGCGGGCGCTCTGGCTGGACTCGCCGGTGACGTTGCGCCACTGCATGACCATCTCTTTGGCAGCCCAGTAGGAGACGCAGGGAAAAATGGAGGCGTCGTAGCGGTGGCCCGTGCGACGCGAAAAGGCGATAATATCGGAACTGACGTTGTATCCCGGCGTGCGGAAACCGACGGGTCGGCGGCCCGTAACATCGGTGATGATGCGGTTGCAGGCCTCGAGTTGGTGGACCAATTCCACCTGCGGGAGGTGGCGAAGATCGTAGGGATGATCGTAGGTGTGATTGGCCACCTCGTGATCGGCGTCAGCGAGAGATATTGTGGCTTCTCGATGGGGCGTATGCTCCAGATCGCGACCGATGACGAAAAAAGTGGCCTTCAGACCGAATTCAGCCAATAGCGCTGCGGCGCGGCGTATACCGATCGTCCACAGCGGGTCGGCTTCGGCGTCGCTCGATACCGCCGCCAGGCCATGAATGGCCCGGTAACACGGCAGTCCGTCGACGTCGATGGAGACGTTGGCGTCGCCGTTCAGCGCTGGCGTTGCGGTCGTAGGTTTCAGCGGTCGGCGATGCGAATCACCCATACCAGGCGTCCCAGATTTTTGAGCACGTGCGGAACTCGACGAAAGAGGTGGACCGATGGACGGCGCTTTTCAGCGATTCGGACCGGAATCTCAGTCATGCGAAAATCCATGCGCTCGGCGCGAATGACGAATTCACTGGCGAAGAGATCTTGATTGACCACGCAGGCATCGACGACCTCCAGGAGACGATCGCGCCGAAAGGCCTTGAGTCCATGGGTATCGGTGCCGTGAAACCCAAGGGAGATCCGAAACAATCCGTTGAGAACTTTGGTGGCCAGTCGTCGATAGCGCGGACGGTGGTCCATGGAACTGTCCAGGGCCTTGCTGCCCACGACCAGATCAAACCCCTCGTCCTCGATCTTTCGCAGGGCTCGGGCGTGAAAATCGGTATCGCAAAGGTCGATTTCGTCGCACAAAACAATTTCACCGCGGGCCTGTTGGATACCGCGACGAAGGGCGAGTCCGTAATTGGGCTCTCCCGTTTGCAATAGGCGCACCGGTTCGTAGCGCTCCACCAATTGTTCGGCGATCTGCCGGGTGGCATCGGTGGAGCCGTTTTCGCTCAAGAGCAATTCGTAGGAGCGCTTTGACAGGCGGGGGTCGTCGTCAATACGTCCAATCAGATCGACCACCGATTCCTCGAGGATAACCTCTTCGTTATAAATGGGAATGACGATGGAGAGTTCGACGTCTGTCGATGTATTCGTGCCGGATGGAGACATACAACTACTTTAGTCCGCATATGTTGCGACCTGTCCAATGGGTTACCGAGTTGAGCAGGTGCCGAACAGATAGAGGCTAAGAAGGAGAGTTCATTGAATTGACCCAGCTCCAGATACCATAGACGAGCATGGTATTCATCAAGGCGATCGTGCCGGCGAGGGCGAATAATAAAATGGCGGCGGTTCCATCGGTGTTCAGCGCGAAATAAAGCGGAACTCCGGCGGGTACGAGCATGACCAAAATACCGATCACAAGCTTTTTTCGAGAGACTTGCTCCGGCGGCGCCGTGGGTCCATCGCCATTTTTGGAGGATGGCTCAAATTGAGGCATATGCTGGGTCATGTTGTTCTCTGGGTACGAAGCCGCGGCGCGCAGCATAACGGCTGCGGCCAAATACGGCAATTCTTCGCGGGCCCCATTTGTGGAGGTCCGACGAATGTGGGCGATCGTGACGTGGACGACGGTAAAAATCTATGCAACCAAGGCGCAGATCCGAGCAGAGGAAAACCATTGAGGAAAGAACAACAAGACAAGGAGTCGGTGACCCGGGCCGATGTGGAAGCGGCGGCCACGCGACTTTTGGCCCGGCGCGGGCATGCCCGAGAGGAGCTGAAGCGCAAGCTTCGCCGCCGTGGTTTTGAAGAATCGATGATCTCACAGGTGCTCGATCATTTCGTGGAGCGGGGCATTGTCGACGACCGGCGATTTGCCGATGAGCAGGCGGCGATCTTGGTTCGCAAGTGTTGGGGCCCGGTACAGATTCGCAAGAAGTTACGAGCCCGCGGAGTCGATGACCGGTTCATCGACGAGGCCCTCGACGAGTTCGACGCTCCGGCGATATGGCGCGACCACGCCCGTCAGCGATTACAGGCCCGATTTGGTGCGGCCGCCGAACTCGACGAGCGCGATCAGCGCCGGGCCTATCGCCACCTGCGCTATCGCGGCTTTCGCCCGGCAATGATACGACGCCTGCTATTCGATTGATGGTCGATGCAAGGATGCTCGATGTGGACTGAGTTTACAGTGGGTTTTGCGCTGGCCCTGGTCTGCGCGGTGTGCTGGGCGCTCCTCGACGTATCCCGAAAATTTATGGGTCGTAGGGTCAGCGCTACGGGAGCGGCTGCCGGCTTGATGCTACTCCACGTACTCTACTTAAATCCTCTGTTGTTGAGTGGTTCTATCGTCGACGGCGAGGGGGGGGGGATTCGGGACATGATCTGGGTCGGCTATCCCGATTTGGAGTGGCTGTATTTTTTGCCGACCGCCGTTTCCGTCCTCCTCAATCTGGGGGCGAATTATCTCTTTTTCCGGGCCGTCCAGATATCTCCGTTGAGTCTGACGACGCCTTATCTTGCGTTTACCCCGGTATTTACGGCGATCTCGGCGCTCGTATTCTTGGGGCAAATCCCCAACGCCTATGGCTGGACCGGGATTGTGGTGGTCTGTATGGGGGCCTTTTTTATGAATCCGGGAAATAGCGATGACGGTGTATTTGCGCCCGTAAAGGCACTTTGGACTGAGCGGGGGAGCTTTTATATGCTCATCGTCGCATTGTTGTGGAGCATCACACCGATTTTGGACAAAACAGCTTCCGACATGACCAGTCCGCTGTGGCATACGATGTTTTTGGCGGGAGCGGTGGGACTGGTATTTGTGGGGGCCCGTGGGGTCAAAGAGAGATCGTTGAGGCCGTTGTGGGGTGAGTTTAGGACCATACCCTGGTGGCTGGCAGCCGGGGGCTTTTTCGCTGTGGCGGCCATGGTGTTACAGTTGACGTCCTACGCATTTATCGACGTGGCCTATGTGGAAACCATCAAACGCGCCGTGGGCGTGACGGCGGCGATTGCCGCCGGCTATTTTATCTTCGGTGAGCGCGACGTGATGCGTCGACTCATCGGTGCGTTTGTGATGTCCATCGGTGTCGGCCTCATCTTATTGGCGGGTTGATAGTTGGCCGGCTGAAGAACGGGTCAGTCCATCCGCCGGTAAAGCGCCATTGACTCTTGGCATTCGAACTCGCCTGGGAAGCAGCAGGTCGAAGCTGGAGGCGTCATTTCTACCGATCGAATTGGAAGCTCATCGGAATGGCCTAATTCTTGACATTCTCCGATTCGGTTGTGAGATTTTTGCGGCTCGACGGGATGGTCGGCCAGGACACGGTGATTATAACGCCGTGAGCAGAAGTTGAGTGAAGCGTCTGCGCGCCGAGAGCACGTCGAAGCGGCGTTGCGGCTCACTCGACGATGCTACATCGCATCGCCTCGTCGCCGCGCCTTGTCCGACG
>SKPJ01000601.1 GCA_007119595.1 Myxococcales bacterium | reverse complement strand
CGTCGGACAAGGCGCGGCGACGAGGCGATGCGATGTAGCATCGTCGAGCGAGCCGCAACGCCGCTTCGACGTGCTCTCGGCGCGCAGACGCTTCACTCAACTTCTGCTCACGGCGTAGTAGTGACGCCGGCCGCGCAGCCAACTGACCGCCGCCAACGGACTGCAAGGCTACGGATCAAGCGATGAGCCCGTATTGTTTCGCTAGCCTAGCCTCGCACTTTACGAGTCTTTAGGGCCAAATTGCATACAGTGGGCTCGCAGCTATGCCCTGAAAGAGGAGTGCCAGGAGTTGGCACAGCGGGTGGTCTTCATCACCGGTGGAGTCTTCGATCGGGAAGTACGAGAGTTTTTGGATGAAGGCAACCATCGGGTATTGGAGAAACCGCTGTCGCTCGAGAAATTGGTCGATGTCCTTGATGATGTGGCAAAAAGCGCTGCGGTGGTCGAATTTGGTATCGATGAAGCGATTGGTGTCGGTGATGATTGAGATCATTTTTCGGCGCTATCATCTCGCCGGTGCTGCGTTTCGGTTGATTTGCCGGGCCTATCGTTTCAATCTCGGGGAGGGTCGGATCTGCCAGGCATAGGCTATTATTGGCAATGAGGTGAGACACTTGACCGAAATGTCAGTTGCCATCCTTACTGCGCGCTTAGCCCGCTCCGTGATTTGGCCCCGGAGGTGGTTTTGCCGACCAGGTTCGTCACCCGTCGCATGGAGGCACTACCGGTGAGCACCTCCCACATCTTGCCGAAGCGCTTGAAGACCGACTGCTGCACGTAGGGGATCCCCATTTTCCGGCACAGGGCTTCGACGCGGGGCTGTGCCTTTCGATACTGGAGCATCGTCAGGTTTGGGAAGATGTGGTGTTCGATCTGGTAATTGAGCCACATCTGCAGCCAGTCCATCCGGTCTGTGCCGGTTTCGTAGTTGGCGGAGCCGACGATCTGACGCAGATAAAACTCCCCGCGGCCCGATACGGGCTCGTCGAAGCGATACAGATCGTCGCCGGTGTGGTTGGGACCGATAATCAAAAAGGAGTGCAGATTGTTGATGAGTTCCGCCCCTATGCTGTTGAGTAGGACGTTGGTCACCGCCACGGGCCCCAGCGGGGCATAAAGGGCGGGAATGGCCACAAAACGCCAGGTGGCGTGGGGCAAAATGGAGCGTTTCCACAACTCCCGTCCTCCGGGGCGAAAAGGATTAAATAATGAGGCCGGTTCGGTATCGGGCTCTTTATTTCGCCTCGCCCGGGCCTGCCGCAATGCGTCCAATGTGCTCGGGGCGTAGTAAAACCACTTCCAACTGGTGGCAAGCCCACCGACCAGAATCTTGCGCATCCAGTGGGGAAGGTCCTTTTCTTTCATCCAGGCCGCATTTCGCTCCAACAGGTCCGGATCTTTATCCTCTCCGAGGTTGTAGTGGTGAAGAAAATCGTGCTCCTCGTGCCAGGCCTCGGGCAATATCCAGTCCATCCAGTCGATGATTCGACGCCAGCCACGGCCAAATTTGTTGCTCGTATATTTCTCGGGGATGCCCTCCACCTGGTCATACCCCCGATGACTGATGTGGTGCATCAGTAGCCACCGAGTCAAAACCCCCTGGGAGATGAGCATCGCCGAGATTGGATTGGGAGCCATCCAGGCCGTTCCGTAGCCCAGTGCCGTGCAGGTCCGCCCCCACCGCTCAATTTTTTGCAGATGGGCGATATCCTCGGCACCCACCCCGGCGTCGAGCTCACGGCGAATATTCGCCAGCTCCCGACTCAGCTCATCGAGGTCGATCTCTCGAGGGTCAAAGGAATCCAGTTCCGGAAGGGAAGAACGGCTCGGCGGGGCACTCATAACTACAGCCTTGGAGGGACATATATTCTGCAAAATACTCGCATTTACGGTCTGCTGAGGGGGACAAAACCATCACCCGCCCCGGACCTATCGTACCTCCATAGCATGAGCTCGAAGCTGGGGAAATGGGGGGCGGCGCTTCGCCGTCAATCGATTTAAGGCGCCTGAACGGCGGCGCGAACGACGATTTAGGTGGTGCCTTCGTTGTGGCTTAAGGGGATTGATCTCGAAGAGAAGCGATGCAATCCAGCCATGCGACGATCTGTTCAACCCTCAAATTGTGGTTTCGACCCTCAAATAGACGGAGGCCGGTCGACCTCGTGCGCACAGTTGCGACTCCGTGGAGATCACCGCCGGTTCTCGGTAAAACATCTATGATCAATCTATTTTATATCCCGTTCGGTGAGATGAGAATGGCCATCGCGACGGCGATTCATATCGTGGCGCGAGATCCACAACATCATGAAATGTTCCCATCGTTCGACAGACCATCGAATTTGCAATCGAAGATCTGAAAATGCTTCAGAAGGAACGCAAAATACGCCATGAGAAGCTCGAGCAGACCGACTGTGATCCGGGATTTGTTTATAATTTCCACCAGATGCGTTGTATGCCCGAATCACCACTAGAATGCACGGAATTATGATTGCGGAAATTTTGATAGTCGTTTGTGGCAGTACAATCTGATACAAGATCTGGAGAGGTCGGTATTTTTCGGTTGGAGAGTATGATGAGAGGTGATGCTGTGATTTTTCCATGCTCAAGCAGGCCATCGGTAATGATGCTGGTGACGTCAGTTGTGGTCGTCGTGTTCTGCTGCATGCAGGTCAGTGGCTGTTCCGAATCGGATCCCACACCATCGCCGTATGAGAGCGGCGACAGCTCCGGTTCCGATAATGATTATTTCGCCTCCGACTTCGATGATGATGACGAGAGTGTCAGCGGCGGCTCCAACGGGGGCGAGTCTACGGAGCCGGTCCAGGACCCGCTTGTATGCAGCGACGTTCAATGCAATCCCCCACCGTGCTGCGGTGGACCCTGTACTTCTGATGGGGACTGCTGTGATGGGACACTCTGCAGTGATGCGGGCGACTGCATTCCGGCTTCCTGTAATTATTGCGGGGAGTTGGGATGCACGGTCAACTTCGCCGACTGTACCGCAGAGTGTATCACCCCCGATATTTGCCTAAATCCATGCTCCGATGATGGAGACTGTATGGGCGGCACCTTTTGCTCACCGATGCAGCAGGGCGGTGACGCCTGCGTTCCCGATGGCTGCAAGAGCTGTGGCGGTATGAAGCCAACCTGCAGTACCAGCGACGACTGCACTTACGAGTGCATCGCTCCGCCGTCGTGTGGGGATTTGTGCTCAAGCGATACTGAATGTGGCCCTTTTGGAGAGTGTCTCGAATTCGATAATGGTATCCAGCGTTGTACGCCGGAGGGATTTCAGCAGATCTGCAACGGCTGCCCCGACGGATGTCTGTTCAATGACCAGGATTGCACGATGGAGTGCGATTATTCGGAACAACAGACACCGGATCAGCCCGATCCGGAGCCAGACCCCGACCCCGATCCGGAGCCAGACCCCGACCCCGATCCGGAGCCAGACCCCGACCCCGATCCGGAGCCGGACGTATCGGAGGAGGAAGCGGGTACGCAATGCGCTGCCTGTTGTGAGCCCTGCACCACGGATGCCGACTGCTGCATGGGCTTTTGTGGCGAGAACCTGGAAGGCCAGCGCACCTGTCTTCCCGGACAATGCTCGGTCTGTACTCACGGATGCACGTTTTACTGTCCGTAGAGAACACAAGAAGCGTTGCTGGGCTTTTTTCTAGCCCGGTGTGAATTTCCAAAAAAAAAGGCCCGGGATCGCTCCCGGGCCTCGAAGTACGCGTTGTTACCCGCGGCGATTATGCAAGATCGAAGCGGTCGAGGTTCATCACCTTGTCCCAGGCGGCCACGAAGTCGTGGACGAATTTCTCCCGGGAGTCGTTACAGGCGTAGAATTCTGCGAGCGCCCGGAGCTCGGAATTGGAACCGAAGACGAGGTCCACACGAGTGCCGGTCCACTTGACGTCGCCCGTTTCGCGATCGCGTCCCTCAAAGACTTGTTCGTCCTCCGAGGTGGCTTCCCACTTGGTGCTCATGTCGAGCAGGTTCGTGAAGAAGTCGTTGGTGAGCGTTTCCGGCCGTTCCGTGAAGACGCCGTGCTCGGACTGGTCGAAGTTGGCGTTCAATACGCGCATGCCGCCGACGAGCACCGTCATCTCCGGTGCGGTGAGCGACATCAATTGTGCTTTGTCGACCAATAGCTCCTCGGTCGGTACGCTGTCGTAGCCCTCCTGCAGGTAGTTGCGGAACCCGTCGGACTTGGGCTCGAGCGCCGCGAAGGAGTCCACGTCGGTTTGTTCCTGTGTGGCGTCCGTGCGGCCCGGCGTGAAGGGTACCTCCACATCGGTTCCGGCCTCTTTGGCAGCTTTTTCGATGGCTGCGCAGCCGCCGAGGACCACGAGATCGGCAAACGAGACCCGTTTGTCACCGGATTGGGCGTCGTTGAACTCCTTTTGGATACTCTCCAGGGTTTCGGTGACCTTCGAAAGCTGAGCGGGCTGGTTGACCTCCCAACTCTTTTGGGGCTCGAGGCGGATGCGCGCGCCGTTGGCACCGCCACGCTTGTCGGAGTTTCGGAAGGTGGCCGCAGAGGCCCAGGCCGTGGAAACCAGCTCGGAGACCGATAATTCGGTGGCCAGGATGTTGTCCTTGAGCGCCGAGATATCCGCGTCGTCGATCAATGCGTGATCGACTTCCGGGATCGGGTCTTGCCACAAAAACTCCTCGTCCGGAACATCGGGTCCCAGGTAGCGCGAGGTGGGACCCATGTCGCGGTGGATCAGCTTGAACCAGGCCTTTGCAAAGGCTTCGGCGAGCTCATCGGGGTTTTCATAAAACCGCTTCGAGATCTCGAGATAATCCGGGTCCTCGATGAGCGCGATGTCCGTGGTGGCCATCATCGGTGCGTGCCGTTGGTCCGGATCGTGGGCGTCGGGAACGGCATCGGCGGCGGCTCCATCTTTGGGGTGCCACTGCCAGGCGCCGGCGGGGCTCTTCTTCAATTCCCATTCATACTCGAAGAGGGTTTCAAAAAAGCTATTATCCCATTCGGTCGGGGTCGGGGTCCACGCACCTTCCAATCCGCTGGTGATGGTGTGGACGCCTTTGCCGTCGCCGAGGCTGTTTTTCCAGCCCAGTCCCTGTTCTTCGATGCCGGCGGCCTCGGGTTCCGCTCCAATATATTCGGCGTCGTCGCCGGCCCCGTGGGTTTTCCCGAAGGTATGTCCGCCGGCGATGAGCGCCACGGTCTCTTCGTCGTTCATGGCCATGCGCCCGAAGGTCTCTCGAATATCCTTGGCCGCAGCCTTTGGATCTGGCTCGCCGTTGGGGCCTTCCGGATTGACGTAGATCAGGCCCATATGGACGGCGCCCAAGGGATTGGTGAACTCTCCGGGACCGCTCTGGCGATCATTGGCGAGCCACTCGTTCTCGATTCCCCAGTTGATATCCTCTTGGGGCTCCCAGAGGTCTTCGCGACCACCGGCGAATCCGAGGGTCTCGAATCCCATCGAATCGAGGGCGCAATTACCGGCGAGGACCAGTAGGTCGGCCCAGGAGATCTTGTTGCCGTACTTTTGTTTGATCGGCCACAAGAGTCGGCGGGCTTTGTCGAGGTTGACGTTGTCGGGCCAACTATTGGTCGGCGCAAAGCGCTGGGTGCCCCCGGCTGCTCCTCCGCGGCCGTCTCCAATGCGGTAGGTGCCCGCGGCGTGCCAGGACATCCGGATAAAGAGCGGTCCGTAGTGACCGTAATCGGCGGGCCACCAATCCTGGGAGTCGGTCATCAAGGCGTAGAGGTCTTCTTTTAATGCATCCAAATCGAGTTTTTGGAATTCCTCGGCGTAGTCGAAATCCTCGCCTGTGGGATCCGATTTGGACGAATGCTGGCGAAGAATGCCGAGGTTTAATCGATTGGGCCACCAGTCCTCATTCGACTGAACCGAAGCGTTCGTATTGGCACCGTGAAATGGGCATTTGCTTTCGCTCGTCATAGTCTCTCCTGAATTTGATATGCGGACCTGAATGGATATGCTCAATGGATCTGCTGCGTTGTTCCGCGGGGCCTATATACAAGGAGAACGGCTCCTCGACAAAGACCCCGAACCATCTCTTGGCGGGCAACCCTTATAAAAATATTCAATTAACGCAAAGACATTGTTGGTATGTTTTCGATACTCTCTGGTTATCGGCCTGGGATGGACGCATCGCATTTCTGCGAGCCAACATTACAACGGGCGAAAAGACCTGAAATTTCAAGCAGTTGTGACTGAAGTACACTAATGCGCGGCATGGGCGAGATGATAACAACCTATTTTTGGAGGTCGATACCATGTTCTACGACAATTTTTTGAGTGAGGCGCATCGAATGATCCGCCAGACGGCGACCCGCTTTGCCGGCACGGAGATTAGGCCCCATGCTGAGGAGTGGGAGGAGGCCGGCGAATTTCCCCGCGAGTTGTATATCAAAGCCGCTGAAGCGGGGCTGTTGGGCGTTGGATTCGACGAGCAGATCGGTGGAAGCGGTGGGGGATCGATGAGCGCCGTGATGGTCATCGAGGGCCTGATGCAGGGGACCTCGATGGGGATCGCCGCTGGATTGGGCTCGTTGGGCATTGCACTTCCTCCGATCGCGCAGAGCGGTGATGACGAGCTCATCGATGAGTTCGCCCGGCCGGCCCTTGCCGGGGAGCTTATCTGCGGCCTGGCCATCACCGAGCCCGGCACCGGAAGCGATGTGGCGGCGGTCCGTACCAGCGCCGAACGCGACGGTGACCACTACGTCGTCAACGGGGCGAAGATGTTCATCACCTCCGGGGTGCGCGCCGACTTTTTGACCACCTTGGTGCGAACGGGCGACGATCCCCACGGAGGGTTGTCGTTTCTGGTCATCGAGACCGATCGGACCGGGGTGACGCGGTCGGCGCCGCTAAAAAAACACGGCTGGTGGGGAAGTGACACCGCGGAGATCGGATTCGACGATGTGCGGGTACCGGTGCAGAATCTGGTCGGCGATGAGGGGACGGGGTTTGTGACCTTGATGCAGAATTTTCAAAATGAGCGCCTGGCCCTTGCGGCCTACGGAGTGGCTACCGCCGAGTTGGCATTGGAGGAGAGTCTTCGCTACGCACAGCAGCGGGAGGCATTCGGTCGACCGATCAAAAATTTCCAGGTAAATCGCCACAAATTGGTCGATATGAAAACCCGGGTCACGACGGCGAAAACCCTGGTCTATCAGGTCGCTCATCGCATGGACGACGGCCAATATTTGATCGAGGAGGTATCGATGGCCAAAAACCACGCCGCACAAGCGGCCGTCGAGGTCTGCTATGATGCGGTCCAGCTCCACGGCGGAATGGGCTATATGCGGGAGACGGTGGTGGAGCGGTTGAGCCGCGATGCGCGTCTGCTTCCCATCGGCGGCGGTACCGAGGAGATCATGAAGGAAATCATCGCCCGGCAGATGGGGATTTGATGTCCCATCGCGGTCTGACTTGCCAGAGACGTTGTCGCACCGTCAAATTGCGGGATGATGGATCTCTTAGCTTCTTGCGCTCCGGGCCGTGAATCGCTACCTCATACACCTATATTTCTCCCCATCGATTGTGATGTTTGATTAAAAGAGATGCTCATGAAGAAAAACCCCG
>SKPJ01000534.1 GCA_007119595.1 Myxococcales bacterium | reverse complement strand
GGAGCAGCGCTCATCGCAGGGATCGATGTCGACGAGGATGACCACATCCGATTCGAGTCCCTTAAAGCTGCCGATGGTGCTGTGGAGCACTCCGTCATCCCAGTCGTCGACGTCGTGGACGACGGGATGACCGGCGAGTTCTTTGGCGCCCTCAAGTGAAGAGTTCCACGGGCTATGGGGCGTCAAGATAGCGATCTGTCGGCACTCGAGTTGGTCTCGCTCGACGAGGTCGTCGATGAGTTTTCCGACCAGACGCCGGGTCTTCGTCGGTCCCGGCTGGTTGTGAACGATGGGCGGTTTTCCCTCCGGAGCATCCGGGTGGGGAATCACATCCGTATCGACCAACTCGTCGATAGACCCGGCGATGGACCGGGTGTTGCGAAAATTTTCGACCAGCGGATAGACCACGCCCAATTCCGGTATGCAGGGCTCGCGATCGAAGATCGCCTGGTCCTCGTCGTAAAACACCACCATTCGACTCTCGTCGACATCGCGCAGACAGCCTCTTAAGACCTCCCACCACGAGCGCGCAAAATCCTGTCCCTCGTCGACCACGACGGCGTCCCAGGGACTGATCGGCAACTTCCTCTCCTCCACCGCCTGCATCAACGCAAAGGCGGTCTCGTCGCGCCAAAATGCCTTCTTTTCCTCCCTCGGTGCGTCCCGTGTGGGATAGTTCAATACGCCGCCCAATTGCTGGTCGGCGAGATGACAGAGGCCGTGGAAGTGATGAACATCGATACTTCCTTCGAGCTCCTCCCAACCAGACACGGTGTCCTGCAGATGGGCAGCCAGGTCTTTATTGAAGCAGGTCAACAACACGTCTTCGCCCTGTTCGGCGAGCAGGTGCGCGGCTCGAAGGGCGAGGACGGTCTTTCCCGTACCGGCCCCACCGGGGACGCGAAGTTTTCGGTGAATCAGTAGGCGCCGCAACACGCGTGCCTGTCGCTCCGAGAGCTTCACCACCGTATCTTTCTCGCGGTCGATGGTCGCCGCCACGACTTCCCGTGGGATCGACATCGCCGGGCTTATCACGGAGCGAAATCTCTTGAATTGCTCTTCATCGAGGCGCAATTTGTGGGCCGGAAGCTTCTGGGCGTGAAATTTCATCGCCTCCACCACAGCGGACTCCAATCCCCGGCGTATATCGTCGGCGTCCATGATGGTTTCGGGTTGAATGCTGAGCGGCAGATTGATCTCGTCGGTCCGACTGTAGGGAAAGGCCAGTGCCCATCCGTAGACCACGGGGAAGGCCTTGAAATATTTGTCGAGCTTTCGTCGAAGTGGCGCCTTTAACTCGGCGACGATATCTTCAATCTGGCTGCGAGCCTGCTCGACGGGAGACTCCTTCATCTCTTCTTTGTAACCATCTGGCGTCGTGCGCACCCAGTCCCCATTTTCGTCGCGAAAGACACCGCCCCCCTTGCACTCAATATTGAGCATTCCGTGGTGGTGATGACAGACCAGAAAGTCGATCTCTCCCTGAAAGGCGTTGGAGCGAAGATAGGGAAGACTGTGAAATACGTAGAATTCGTCGCCCAACTGCTCTTTCAACTCACGCCAGAAATCGCGCTCCGAAGCGGTGGACACCTCCTCTGGCGGTGGATGATCGGGAATCATATGAGCCATTGGTTCATCTCCGCGTTGTTTTATCATTCATCGCTTCCAATCGGTCTGCTGCGCCCTGCTCGGCCGGCTTCGTCGAGTCCTTGAGGCGTCGTCCGACACCGGAGTACCGTCCGGCACTATTGAGGACTCCACGATCGAAGACCTCTGCTTCGCCAACCACCGTCACCGACGTGATGGATCGCGTCAGACCGGTATAAAGAATCTGACGCGTCATCAAGGGATGAACCGCCCGTTTCGCCAGCTCACTGGATTCCCCGGCGCCCATTTCACAAGCGCGCACGGGCATCTCGAGAAGTTTCGGCAACACCACAGCGACATGATCGTACTCCGAGCCCTGGGCCTTATGCACCGTGAGCGCGTAGGCGTGTTCGATTCTGTCCTTGAGCTTTTGAAAGGAAACCGCCCGAAACCCCTGCCCGTCCACGATGACAATGCGCTTTTTGGCCCGCTTGGATGTCTCGTTTTGCTCCTCCGGGGTCCTGGTATAGAGCACCAGACCCTGGTCGCCGTTGAAGACGCGCTGGTCGTAGTCGTTTTTGGTGATGATCACCGGCTCCCCGGGCTGAAAGCGATCGGCGTCGGCCCGACGGGCGACATTGGCCCGCAGATAGTGATTGTGCATCCTTCGGTTGAGCGCATTGGAACCGCGTTTGCCGACCCGAGTAATACACAAAATCTGCGTCGACGCCGTCGTCTCAAAGAGCGTCTCCAACGCCTGTTCGGCCTTCCCTGAAAAGCGCCCTTGTTCGTCGTGGTCGAACGTCGTTTGGCTTCGATACAACGCCGTTTGTTCTCCCTCCGGCGTGAGCACTGCCGAATAATGGAGATCCCACCAGCGCTTGAGAAACTCGGCGGTCGACACATCGCCTATGACCTTCTCACCTGTGTCCAGTTCTGCGACGGGGAAAAACCGAACCCCGGCATCCGCCGAAACCTGTTTATCCCTCTGCATCACACCCTGTCGTTCGAGCTCCTCAACGGTGGCCGCACCGCTTCGAATCTCTTCGGCTGCCTCGATGATCATGTCGGCTCCTTCTTCATCACCGACCCGATAATTACCCCGGAGAATACAGATTCGTTTTGCGAGTTGCTCCGGTGCTGCGTCGACGTCAGACAGATCATGAAATACGGCGCCGGCCTCGACCGACGGCAGTTGTCCGGCGTCGCCCACCAACAACAAGCGACCATCGTCGGGGAGCGCCTCCACCAAAGCCTGCATCATACCGAGTCCCACCATGGAAGCCTCGTCGACGACGACGAGCTTGGCATCGAGGTGGCGATCGGCGTTTCGTCGAAACTCGTTAAAATACGGTGAGTACTCGAGTAATCGATGCAGGGTTTTGGGCTCCGAAAGCCTTTGTCGAAACTCGTCGACATAGGGAGTATTCAGGTTATCCAACTGATCAGTGATGGACTCATCGAGGCGTTTTGCCGCCTTACCGGTCGGTGCCGCGAGAGCCATATCGGAAACCGAGATGCCACCCGCTGTACTGTCTAGTCTGTGCAATACTCGAAGGATGGTGAGCACGATGGTCGTCTTACCCGAGCCGGCACCGCCGGAGATAACGGCGAAGCGACCCGGCAGGGCGATCCTCAACGCTTCAAGTTTCTCGGCGCGCTCTTTCTCCTCCATTTCAAAGGGCATTTGACCCAATACATCTTTGACCACCCTCCTTGTCCTCTTCTGCCCAGTCGCCACAACATCCGGACTGGCTAACAGTCCTGCGAGAGTAGTGGCGACCCGCCGTTCCATGGCCGCCATTTTATGGGTGTAAAGCACACCGGTATCGACGATGAGCGGGCGATAGTCGCGCCCCGTTCCGATCAGTGGCTTTGCCGATCCTTCGCGCCGAAAGGCGTGAAATCTGTCGACGAAATCTTGCGCCCTGTCATCTCGAAAGACCGCGCCCTCCTCGTCGAGTCGTCGCGCCGTCTCGAGCAGTAAGTTCACCTCCGGAAGGAGTCCTATATCATTTGCATCTCGTTCGAGCGGCAACCCCGTGCTGCCCCGCTCGACACCGCTTAGCAATGCGGTCATCACAATCCGCGTCGCCCGCCGATGCATCTCGTCAGCACCGGGACACAGCTCCAGCAGTCGCTCCACCATCCCCAGATAGTGGTCGGGGACCTTCAGCTCACGCAGCGCCGCGCCGAGTCGTTGACGCTCCTGCGTTTTCCTTTGAGCTTCTTCATCAAACCGGGAACGCACCGTCCCGCCTGTCAATAACGTCGTCATGATATGATCCCCTCTGGTTTTTGATGACTCGTCTTCCAATTCTCGATGGCCTGCGCGGGTGGGTTGTCGCGCAATTGCTCGCCCAATTGTTGTACCCGCGACCAGGACGGTCGCTCGAAAAATTGTCCCGCATCGCCGTCGCTCTCCATGCCGCGGACGAAGAGATAAAAGAGTCCGCCGAATTTGGCCTCATATTGCTCTTCGGTCGTGATATTGAGCATTCGGACCAGCGCCGCCGTGTACACCGCGGCCTGTGTCCGGTACTCGGCGCCCACATGTTTTGCCAGGATGTTGCGTTCGTAGCTCTCCCCTCCGACTCGCGTGTCGCTCTTCCAATCCGCGAAATAGACCCGTCCCTTATGGTCCTCGAACAACAGGTCGATCTCGCCGGTAAAATAACCGCGCTTCACCGCAGCCCCCTCGGGGAAATCATCGCCCAACGAATGGGCGTCTTGGTGGGGCAAGGGCAATACGAATCGAACCTCGCGTGCCGTGTTTCTACCGTCGACCTCGCACAGAGGTGGAAGGCTGATTTGCTCAATATCGCCGGTTCCAGACTGGTCCGAGACGTAGAGCGGCGCTCGCAGAGCCTCAAAGAGAATCTGTGCCGTATATTCTCGGAATCGTTCGGGATCGAAGCCGTGGGAATCCAATATCTCGTCGAGAAGAACTTTCACGGGCTGTGAGTCAGCGTCCAGCGAGTCGACCCACTGCGCGGCGGTTTCCATCTCGCGCGCTGTTTCATAGTCGAGATGCTCCAGGATTTCATGGAGGGCGTTTCCGGTCTCCTTGCTCTTGGGCAGGGGATTGGCGTGGCTATCCTCGACGGCTTCGCCGCGGTCGCCCCCGTGGTCGGTCAACGAGGAATACGATGCGCTTATGCGCTTTTGGTTCTCCCTTATCTGACCGAAGCTTCGGCTACCGCCAGGCGACTCAGACGGTCTCGCCGACACCAATCGCTCCACGTCGGTACCGGTCAGATTGAGCGCATCGGGGGGAACCAATCTCGGTGCTCGTGGACCCGTTTCGACGTCGTCGACAGCAAAGCTACTGATCTCGAATCCATCCTTTTGCTCCAGGGCACCGATGGCGCCGCCACAGAGGTTGTCCAGGGCATTGAAGACCACGGAAAGCTCTGACTTTTCACGCCAGCTTCCAGCCTCGGCACTGATATAGGGCAAATAGACCTTCGATACAGCCCGCGTAATGGCCACATAGAACAAACGCGCCGACTCGGCAGCTTTCACGGCGCTAAACTCATCCCACACTCCGTCGGGCAATTCACTCTTTGCTTTTTTGTGAAACGCAAGTGGACGACGTGAGCCGTCGATCTCATCCTCCGGCGTGAATATCTTCAACGAACGGCGATAGTTTACATCATCGCGTTGACCAAACCCCCCGCACACAAAGACGACCTCCGCCTCTAACCCCTTGGACTTGTGAATGGTCATGATCTGTACGCAGCTCTTGTCGGTCTCCAGCCGCTGAAGATCTGTGTCCTCTTCTTCACTATCGCCCGCCGTTCCGTCACGGTGACGCTGTAGCAGATCGGCGAGTTGCTCCAGCCCCAGATGCCCTTTCGAGGCCTCTTCCAAAAGCCAATCGAAGATGTGGCGATAATTGGTCAGTCGTCGTTCACTATCAGTGGACAAAAGCTCCCGCCGAATGACGCCGCTGCGCTCCATGATATCATCGAAGAGTTTCGTCAAATCTCGGCGAGCCGCCATTTCATGCCAGGATTCGAGCTGCTTTCGTGGCGTCCACGCCCTCTCGTCAGAACCGATCTCATACTCGCCGATCTCATCGAGTCGAATCGCGAAAAACGGGGTGATCATCGCCTTGCGCCGCAGATTGCCGTCTGTGGGACGCGCCACGGCTCTAAGTAGCCGCAGGATATCGAGCGCATGCTCGGTCTCAAATAGCCCGGACCGTCGATAAAAGGCATGGGGAACGCCTCGATCGGCGAGGGCACGCCCAATCTTGTCGGCCTCCTTATTGCTGCGCGTCAGTACATAGATATCACCGGGCTCCAATGGCCGCGCCGTGCCATCGCGCTCGATGGTACTCCCGATCAATTCATCGATTTGGTCCGCAGTTCGGGCCGTAAAGGCCGACTCCGCAGTCGACTTCTTTGCTCCCCCCTTGAGATGGAACAACTCGATGGGCTCCTCGCCGAACGCCTGGTCGACGAACCAACGCTCCGTCTTATCGCTCTCTTCCGGCGGTGGCCGCACAGGAGAATAATTTTCATCGTTCCCAAAAAACTCGGCATCAAAGAGTGTATTATACGCCTCGATGAGTTCGTCAGTGGAGCGATAATTATGCTCCAACGCCACCTTGTCGCGAAATCGATCATCGCCGATGGCGACCTCGTAGGTCCCGACATCAGCGCCGCGAAAGGAGTAGATCGACTGTTTTTCATCGCCGATGACGAAGAGTTCGCGCTCCTTGTCGGCTAAAAATACCTCTTGGAAAATCTCCCACTGCACGGGGTCCGTGTCCTGAAATTCATCGACCAACACAACTTCAAAGCGCTCCCGAAGCAGGTCAACCAGACCGGTATCCCCTCTGACCTCGTCGCGAACTGTGATGAGCAGATCGTCATAGCTCATCAATCCCCGCTCCGTTTTTCGGGTCCGTATGCGCCCGGCGATTTCCGCGCCGAAGAGCTTCCAGCAGACCGTTTGGAGCTTCCATTTTTTGTCGATCTCAGACGGCGAGGCCCCGCCAAAGGGCAGGCCCGACTCGTCGCGGGGCAGAACTTCGGCACCGCGAGACCAGATCTTTTGTAGATCTTTTGCCAGACGGTCGAGCTCTACGCCCTTCTGGAGTGCCTTTTCGAGCCACGGCTTATACGCACCATCACATGCGAGACGTTCTCGAAGCACATCGTAGAAACACTCCTCGAAGAGCTCGCTTTCATCGACCAATTCGGCGTCGAATAATTTCCCACAGCTAAAGGCATAATCGCCGATAATCTCCTGGCAGAAGCTGTGAATCGTCGAGATCGTCGCCGTATCAAAATCGTTGAGCGCCCTCTCGACGCGCTCCACCGCCTCCGCGTCGATCTCCCACGACCACTCCACATCGTCATCGGAATCGCCGATTCCATTCCGATCGAGAATCGACTCCAGAAGTCGACGGATTCGGCCCTTCATCTCCGCCGTAGCTCGCCTGGTAAACGTGACCACCAGGATTTTTTCGATTTCCACTCCACCCTCGATGATCTTGTCTAAAACAAGATGCTCCAGGGTGTAGGTCTTGCCGGTACCTGCCGAGGCAGCGATGACATAGGAGTGTTCCTCGTCGATATTGTTCAGACTATTTGGCTTCTCAATAAAAATGCTCATTTCCCCTCCTCTGCACCGGCCGCACCCAACTCTTCGTGATATTTAAACCGCTCTCCAATGGTCTTCATCGGCTCTTTGGGAGGCGGATAGTCCAGATAATTTTTCACCGGTCCGTACTTCGTTCGGATCCCTCCATAGTTCGGGCCCGCTGAAGCAACTCGCTCCATCGCGAATTGCCAGGCACCTTCTCGTGAAAGTGCCACTTTCGCTGCCTTTTCCACCACTTCAACCGGAAGGAGCTCGACTGCGTCGTTGATAAGCAGATCGCTCAATAGAGAGCTCAGGTATTGTCGCGCACTTGACGCCGAAATCGGTGGGAGAGCCAGGCTCAACTTGCCTGTATACGACGACTCTTGTGGACCACTTGTCCAATCATTGGCGGGAATTACGACT
>SKPJ01000225.1 GCA_007119595.1 Myxococcales bacterium | reverse complement strand
TGGCCCCGTGGGAAGGATGTGGGCTCAGCGAACAACCCGTCGATTCGGCAAATATAACGGTTGTTCACTAGTTCCCGTCCGAAATTCATGGGGTTTCCGGATGGGAACTCACTAATGAATGAGTGATGGATAAGTGGATGGAAGCACCGGGCGTCGACCCCATTGGGGCGGCGCTCTTTTTCGTGCTCGAACCCGGAATTTCCGGATGCCCTCTATTTAAAACGAGTGTCCAATACTGAGGTAGACGCCGTAGCCCAGGATGCTCTGCTGGACCGGGTCGTCTTGCAGGGGAACGAAGACGCAGGCATCGGTGCCGTAGGTAGCGGGATCCTCACAGCGGCGAAAGCGAGGATCTTGAGTGATGCTGCTAAGCGTATAGGCGAAGTCCAGGCGTACCGGACCGACCGGGGTATTCCACCACATGCCGCCGCCGAGTCCATGGAGCAACGAGGCCTGAATATCCTCCAGATCTTCAGTTCCGTGAACGTTGGGCGCTGTGTCCCATAGGAGCTGTCCCCCCAGAACGGTGGCGGAGTCCAGAAAGATGGCTCCCCACAAATCACCGACTCCCGCCAGGTTGGAAATGAGTCGAAACCGCGGCTCCACGGATGCTTCAAATTGCGTCAGTCCTCCAATGGGCACCGGATCGCCGGTAGCCGTAAATAATGAAAGCCGGCGCCTACCGAAACTTCGCATTCCGTCGGTTCCCCCGCTGTACAATCGACTTTGAATGGGCACGCCCGTATCTCGTCGAATGTCGTAGACCGAGCCCACCCGGCTGCGAAGCGCGAGTACCGTGGCGTCACTCAAGCCATAATAGGACTCTGCAGAGAGGATGGGTTTGATGAAGTCAAATTCTCCCGATGCAATATAGTCACCGGCTTGCTGCACGCTGAAGTCAACCATGAATCCACGGGAGGGATCCAAAAAGTCATTGCGGCGATCGTAGGAGATCGATTGCTCGAAATGCTCGAGGAGAAACTCGGTCTGAAAGTCGAGGCCCAACTCGGTGGCCGTCGGATCAATAAGGCCTTCCTGAACGTTGAAATAGTTAAAATAGGCGACGTTGTAGCCGACATCAATGACCACGAATCGACCAAAGGCCCGATCCAGGCCGACGCGAATGGAGGGATTCCATACCGAAAACCCCTCACGTACATCGCGACTGACCACGCCGCGAACGCGTAGGTTGGTTCGCGGTTCGAGGAATTGGGGCTGTTGAAAGCGAAGTTCACTGGACAAGATCACACCGCGGTTAGATGCCTCCCCGCGACCGAGTAGCCCCGGGCTCCAGGCGTATCCGACAGCGTTGAAGTGCTCCAGTCGGCGCAGTCCGCCGAGGAAGTTGCGGCTCGTCCAATTGAGCAGACCCCGCACATCCTGTCGCGTTCCCTCGGCGGCGACTCCGGCGCCGATCCGCACGTTGTACCCCGTGGCCTCCTGGACTCGGACGATGATCGGTACCTCGGGGTCCAGGCGACTTCGGGTTTCGGCCTGTCTCTGGGCTCCCTCCAACAGGTTGGAGATCCCGCTGACTGTGGGATCTTCAACGGCGGGCATTCGGCTTTCCGCCGGGACTTCGTCGCCCGCATCCGGTACGTCGTAATCATCGAGTATGGTGTCCATGACCTCTGCTTCCCGTTCGGTCTCCGGTGCCCGGTCGCGAGCTTCATGGGCCGGCAAGACGGTGACCATCCCAAAGACACCGAGGGCGTAGATATCATCCTGTGCCCGTGCCAACACATCCGGCGAATAGGCGTCTCCCTGGCGCAGGGTAAGGGCCTGACGAACCCGGGATTCGTCGATTTCTTCGAGCCCAAAGATATGAACCGATCCAATTTGGGTCTGCGGTCCTGGCTCGGCGAAAAATTGAATATCCGCCTTTTTGTTCTCCGTATCGACGAAGACCTGTCCGCTGATGGTGGCATAGGCGTGGCCGGCTTCTCGCAGCCGGGTTTGAAGCGCACTACGAGTTCGGCGGTAATGGCCCTGGTCAAAGATCGCCCCTTCACTCAAGGGGAGTCCCCCCAGCAAGGACTCTTGATCGGGAGTGACGTCGTCGATCAGACCCTGAATGGAGATGCTGGATACCAACGTTGGATCGCCCTCGTCGACAGCCAGTCGGATGCGTACGGTCTGGGCATCCGGGTCTTCGATAATGGACTCCGAGACGATGGCGGCGTGGAAATAGCCGTTTTGTCGATAATAGGAGATGATTCGCTCCCGATCCTGGATCCAGGCAAAGCGATTGAAGTACTCCGGTTCGGCGCCGAGCCAGGGCGTGCGTCCCAGCAGGGGGATGCGCCCAAATTTGACCCGGAATCGCGACGGTGACTCCACGGTCGCCAAGCCGTCGCGCAACGCACTCTCCGAGACGCTTTCGATACCCTCCAGGTCCAATTGGCGCACCACCAGGTCCGTGGTGCCCGGATCGATGTATTGGCGGGCCGCCTCGTCCGTGGAGCAGCCGGCGAACAAGATCGTCGCCAGTACCACGCACCAAACCGCGGCGGTTGCCGTGATCCGATCGATACGTGGAATTTTCACCTGACGAGGACGATATTTCATGAAGAGTCGAAAAATGGAGCTGGCTCGGGATGGGGACGTGACACGATAACACACACCGAGAGTGTGTTCGGCAACACAACCTAGACGCCTAATTGTGAGATGACCAGCGACTTAGAGGGCATCCGAAAGCGCCGACTTTCGCAGCTGGCGGCCAATCTCGCGAGTTTCGAATCCTCTCTCCGCTCGACGTATCCTCTGGATATGCCACGGGATTCTAGGATACGAACTTCATCGGAATTTTCTCGCCCCTGCTCGAACCGGAGTTTCCGGATGCCCTCTTCTTAGAGCGTGGGGATGAGAGGGACATCATCGTCATCGTCGTCATCGTCGCCCCCGAACAACAGGGGAATCGATGGTCCGTCATCCTCGTCGTCTTCAGGAGGGGGAGGACGACGGCGAGCCGCGCGAGCCGATCGAAGCTCGAATGAGAAGGTCTGCTCGGCACTGTCATCGACGGCGACGTCGAGCTCTACGTCCTTGTTCCGGTATCCGCGCTTGGAAAGAGTAAGGCTGTCGACCAATTCCTCGGGAGTGAGGGATAAATTCAACGGTGTCTCACCGAGCGTTTCGTCTCCCTCGATCACGTCGGCGCCGCTGGGCTCACTCTCGATGCGGAGGTGAATGGTGTCCGATACGGAGACAATCTTCGGCGGTTGTAGCTCGACTTCTTCATCCGGCGCCGCAGGGGGCTGTGGCACCTCTTCCATCTGGGCAGCCAGGGCGTCCTCTTCGGCCGCTTCGTCGTCTGGCTCTCCGGAGAAAAATAAAATCGCTCCCATCATCAGCAACACCACAAAGGCTGCGCCGATAATGGCGGCCGGAAGAAGGGGGTTGATGCCATCGAAAATCGACGAATTTCCCTCATTCGAAAGGTCAGCCGATGAATCGAGGTGGCCCGGCGAGGTCTTTGAGGCGTCGAAATTCGGCGCCGGCCGACCCGATTGGTGGGCGTCGAGCGCTTCTTCCAGCTCGACGCGCAATTCGTCGGTGTTCTGCGGGCGATCGTGGGGACTCTTAGCCATGGCTCGCCGGACTACCCGTTCGAGACCATAGGGAATCTGTTCCAGTTTTTGATCGGAAAGGCGCTCGGCGAATGGTGGTGGCGGATCCTGGGCGTGGCTGATCATCAGTGCCGTCGTGTTGCGTCCCTCAAAGGGGGGAGCGCCACAGAGCATCTCAAAGATCATGCATCCCAGGCTGTAGATGTCGCTGCGATGATCGATGTCGTCGGATTGGATCTGCTCCGGCGACATATAGCGCGGCGTACCGATGATTCGCCCATCGCCGGTCAAGGTTTCGTTGTCCTCGTTGCTGACGGCCTTTGCGATGCCGAAGTCGAGGACCTTTGTCACGTCCGGATCGCCATCTACCTCGATGAGAATGACGTTGTCCGGCTTGATGTCGCGGTGAACGATTCCCATCTCGTGGGCTTCGGCCAGCGAACGGCAGATCTGAGAGGCGATATGAACCACGCGCTCCGGGGGAAGTGGGCTTTGTTCATCGATGAGTTCGGTCAGTGTTCGACCCGATAGAAGCTCCATCGACAAATATAAAAAACCATCGTCGGTCTGGCCGTAATCGAAGACCGTAACCGTATTGGGATGACGCAATTGACTGACCGTCAGTGCCTCGCGCTCAAAACGAGCCGCCGTCACCGGATCGTGGGACGGAATATACTTCAACGCGATGTGGCGATTCATATTGCGCTGAAGCGCTTCGTAAACGGCTCCCATTCCGCCAAACCCCATCAGACTGACAATCTCGTAGCGATCGGCCACGGTCTGTCCGACGAGCTGTTCGTACAGGTGTCGTCGATTTTGACGGGATTGGCTCATGGCATCGTGGGGTGGGCAGCACCGAGCAAAGAATCGATAAAAAGGGCCAAAATCAACTACGAAACGACCCTCCTATGAAACGGCCGTTCGATGTTGTGAGTTAAAAACCGACGTGGAGTTCCACTCCGGCGCCGTCTAGACCAAACCAGGGACTGAACCCTGTGGTGGCCGTCATATCGGGCTCGTCATCGAAGTCATCGCTCGATAAGAGCATATAGACGCCCACGGCGGTGGCTGCGGCGCCGGTGACGTAAAAGGCATCGGCGACCAGGCCCTGGGTGCGCGCCGAATTGCGCGCTGCGACGCGCTCCTCGTAGGCCAATGTCGTGTCGTCGAGGCGCTCCGCATTTCCGTTGGCTCGCATCCCCATCAACACACCACCGACCAATAGCCCACCGCCGGCTCCGATGGCGGCAAAAGCGGGGGTGTTGCTCGCTTCCTCCATCGCTCGCCGTCGCGCTTCCTCGGCGGCTCGAGCCCGTTCTTCTTCTTCTCGCCTGCGGGCTTCTTCCTCCTCTCGTTTTTGTTGCGCCAGGCGCTCAGCCTCCCGTTCTTCCTCAATATGTTGGTTCATTTTATCGACTTTGTTCTCCGCATATTGCCGGGTCTCGTCGTCGATATCGGGGGCACCGAGGAAACGCTGAAAATTATCCTTGGCCTTTTCCCACTCCTCGAGCTGCTCGTAGCACCGACCAATATTGAATAATAGATTCGGGATGGGCTCCAGGTCGTAGGCCTGTTCGAAGGAATCGGCAGCGCGCTGAAAATCACCGGCGCTGAAGTGTTCAGCGCCCTGAATCGACAGCGCCTGTATGCGCTCACTGGTGGTCATCTCTTCTTCTGCGTAGGCCGTATTCACCATTCCAAATCCAATCCACACGAGGAGGAATAGCACGGTGGTCAAATGATTGCGCATCGAGAACGTCTCGTTGAATGGGGCGCGAAATGTACAATTATCAAGAGCTGGCGCCGATGATAACTGCTCCGTCGCCGAACGTCTAGCCGGAGGTATCGATGAGGCAGGGCATCGATTGTGTTGTCAACGCAGGTGATCCATGCTCGGCTGCTGGCCGATGGTAGGTTCGCATTGGTTTGTCGAGGTGACGGATACGAAGGAGGTGTTGATGAGTACACAGAAAACGTTGGTGCTCCGCGATGGAGTGAAAGTGCCCGCCATTGGGCTCGGCACTTGGCAGTCCGAACCCGGAGAGGTGTACGACGCCGTTCGACTCGCTCTGCAGGCGGGTTATCGGCATTTGGATTGCGCAGCGACCTATGGAAATGAAGCCGAAGTGGGTAGGGCGATTGAAGATGGAATCAACGCCGGTGAAATTACGCGCGACGAGTTGTGGGTTACCTCGAAGTTGCGGAATGACTCCCACCGGCCAGAACATGTACAACCTGCACTGCAACAGTCGCTCGCCGATCTGCGCCTGGAGTATCTCGATCTGTATTTGATCCACTGGCCGATTGCGTTTCGCCATGGGGTCTCCTTTCCGGAGAGCGGCGATGAATTTCTGACGCTCGACGAGGTACCGCTGGAGGCGACCTGGGAGGCGATGCAACAGCTCAAAGAGCAGGGGTTGACCCGGCAGATCGGTGTATCGAATATGGGGCCCCGACGGATCTCAGCGCTCGCTGAGTCGGGCGAGACGCCGATGGTTAATCAGGTGGAGTGCCATCCCCATCTACAACAACGTGAATTGCTGAAGTTCTGTGATGAGCAGGGCATCGCGGTGACCGCGTATTCACCGCTCGGATCGCCGGGTCGGCAGCATCGAAAGGTGGACGAACCACCACTTCTCGAGCATCGGGTCATTCGGAATATCGCCGACGAACTCGGCGCCACGCCGGCACAGGTGCTGATAGCCTGGGCGGTGGCCCGGAATACGGCGGTCATCCCGAAGTCGGTCACGCCTCGTTATATCGAGGAGAATTTCGCTGCTCAGAAGTTCGAATTGGAGGACGACCAGATGGAAGCCATCGCCGAGATGGATAAGGGTTATCGCTATCTCGATGGGGAGTTTTTCGCCCGTGGTGATTCTCCCTATGTGGCCTCCGAGATCTGGATGTGATGAGTTGTTTGGACGGCGCCGATGGGGGGGCGCCGGGTTGGACGCCGAAATGAGACGTGCTTTGTCGATAAGGAGAAATATGTCGAAATCCATGGAATCAACGGTGATCCCACTTCGGTGGATTGGAGACCGGGGGCAAGGTCATTTGGAGATGCTCGACCAACGCAAGCTTCCCGGTGAAGAGGTGTGGATCGCCATGAAGTCGCCGAAAGCGGTGGCCGACGGCATCCGCGACATGGTCATCCGCGGTGCGCCGGCCATCGGGATTGCTGCGGCTTTCGGGGTGGCGTTGGGAATGCGAAATTTCGCCCACGATCCGATGACCAGCATCGAATCGGAGCTGAGTCGGCTCGTCGAGCAATTCGCAGCGACTCGCCCCACGGCCGTCAATCTTCGTTGGGCGCTTCAGCGCTGCCAGAAAGTTGCCAACGACTTCGACGGTCTGCTCGACGAATTGGTGGACGCTCTCTTTGACGAAGCGCACGCTATTCTGGACGAGGATCGGGCCAATAACCTCGAACTCGGACGACACGGTTCAGCCCTATTCGACGAGCCTGTTCAGGTGCTTACGCATTGCAATACGGGAGGGTTGGCCACGGGAGGCTACGGAACGGCATTGGGCATCATTCGCTGCCTCGACGACGAGGGAAAGCTAAAGCGCGTCTGGATCGACGAGACTCGGCCCTATCTGCAAGGCGCCAGACTGACCACATGGGAGTGCCTGCAGGACGATATCGAGGGTACGTTGATCACGGATAGTATGGCGGCTCATTTGATGAAAAACGGAGAGGTGGACGCCGTGATCACCGGTACCGATCGCGTCGCTGCCAATGGCGACGTGGCCAACAAGATCGGGACCTATTCCCTCGCCGTACTCTGCAAATCACACGGGATACCGTTGTACGTGGCGTCGCCTCTTTCGACGATCGATCTCGATACTCCTTCGGGCGCTGAAATTCCCATCGAAGAACGCAGCCGCGACGAGGTCGCCACCATCGGCGATACGACGATAGTGCCGGCGTCATTCGACGTCGCTCATCCGGCATTTGACGTCACTCCGGCGGAATTGGTGACAGCCATCGTCACCGAGGTGGGGGTCGTGGAGCCACCCTACGAAGAGAACCTGCAGCGGCTATTCGACTTAT
>SKPJ01000088.1 GCA_007119595.1 Myxococcales bacterium | reverse complement strand
GGATCTGCGGTGTGGGGTTATCGACGAGTCGTGTTATGATGAAGCCAGCGATTGCCGACATGGAAGATTCGTCAATGACTGAGGCCGCCAGGAGGTGGAGTGATGGAAATTGTCAAGATGGAGTCTGGAAAACCGCCGAAAAAAGCACTGGGAGATGTCAGCCGCATCCTCGACGAGGGCGGGGTGGTGTGTTTGCCCTGCAATGGCACCTACCGGCTCTTCGCGGACGTCACCAACGAGGACGCCGTAATGCGTCTCTTCCAATCAAAAAGAAGGGTGCACAAGGCCCCTTGTCTTGTCTTTATCGACTCCATTTCCCGACTCCATAAAGTCACCGACACCGTCGATCCGGTGGCCCGCGCATTGGCCCAAAAACTGTGGCCGGCACCGCTGACAATCTTGTTCTCCGCCAGCAATGATCTACCCCGACGGGTCGTCCGAGAATTGACAAAGGCCAATGGAAAATTGGGGGTCCGGATTCCGCAAAACCCCCTGTCCCACCGAGTGGTGGAATCCTTCGGGGGGCCGGTGTTGGTATCGAGCGCCAACCGGGGACGCAAATCGGGAGAGACCTCGCCGGCTCAGGTTCGACAGAACTTTCTGGGCCGCATCGACTTTTTTCTCGACGCCGGCGATCTCAACCGGGTGCCCAGCTCGACCGTGATCGACGTTGAAAATAATGCTATTGACGTGATCCGCGTCGGTGCCGTCTCCGAGGAGCAGATCGAGGAGATCGCTGCATCGACGGCGAATTGATTTTGCTAGGCGATCGATTTTCGGATTTTCCTCATCGAGTAGCGACCATGCGACGTTGGCAATTGGATTGGTGTTTTCTCGCGGCGTGCGGACTGCTGTTGACTGTTTTGGCCTGTAGCGACGATGAAGCTCAGGGGAATGACAGCGAGGCCGAAGATGACGTCGGTGTCGAAGCCGATGTGGAGTCCGACGCCAATGGTAATAATGGCAATGCAGAACCGGAACTCGAGATGCCCTCCGACCCCGCCGAGCGCTGCGAGGCGGCGTGCGACCGAGTCTACGACGATTGTGGTGAGCTCTTTGTCTACCGCGACGAGGATGGCGGTGGGGCCATCCCGCAGGACGTCTGTATCGATCGCTGTCTCGACGAGAATAAATTTCGCGGCGGCGAGTGGTGTGTGGCCACAGAGGCGGAGTGTAAATCGCCTCCGACGGAGATGATCGATGCCTGCCTTCCAGACGATTATCATCCTCCGGCCTGTTCTCACCTCGGCGCGTGGCCGCGACATTTCGTCGAGCTCGAGGAGCGGGCCGTCGAATTGGTCAACGAGCATCGCGGCGAGGGCGCAGACTGTGGCGGCGAGAGCTTCGCGCCCACTGAGGCGCTAGTCGTGGACGAGATTCTCCGCTGTGCGGCCCGGTTACACAGCATGGACATGGTGGACCGAGGATTTTTCAGTACCACCAACCCCGATGGCGACGACACCGCCCAGCGAATCGAGGAGGCCGGCTTTGATGCCGCCTCCAGCAGCGGCATCGTCACGGGTTCCCAATTGACCGCCGAGCAACTCGTCGGGGATTGGATCGCCGATTCCGAGAGATGCCAGACGATCATGGACCCCGATTTCGACCATATCGGGATCGGCCGCTATGAATTGGAGCAATGGACGTTGAAGATTGCCGAGAAGCAACAATGATCGGTGGCCAAACCCGCCGTATACCCAATCAGAATGCAGATAACGATAACAGAGAGCAACCGATGCACTATTGGCGACGAATCGCAATTTTGATGGTCCTGTCGGGGATGATGATTCTGCTCGGCTGTGGAGATGACGAGGATGAGGGCGCGGGGGGCATTGGCGACAATGCCGATAAAGATGCGGTCGAAAATCAGTCCGAGGGCGAAGAGGATGAAGAAGAGGATGAAGAGGCTGAAAACGACGAGGATCCCGACGAGCAGTTGCAGGAGCCTCCCGACGACCCCGAGATTCTCTGTGAGATGGCGTGCGACCGCGTCTACGCCACCACCAGCGACGGCGGTTGTCAGCAGGTCTTTCACCACGATACGGGGGCGGCGATGGGCGCCGCGGCCTGTGAGGAAAAATGCCTCGAAGAAGACCTTTTTCGCGGTGGTGAATGGTGTGTGATCACTGAGGCCGAATGTGGTTCTCATCCCAGCGAAATGATCGATTACTGTCTGCCCTCCGGGTACCATCCTCCCCATTGCGATCATCTTCCGGCCTGGGATCCCGCCGTGGAGGCCCTAGAGGAAGAGGTTGTCGTATTGGTCAACGAATTGCGCGACGAGGGAGTGACCTGTCCCGGCACGGGCACTGAGATGGGCCCGGTGGGCCCGGTTTCGATGGATGAGCACCTGCGATGTGCGGCCCGATTGCACAGCATGGATATGGCGGAACGAAATTTCTTCGCCCACGACAATCCCGATGGCGAAGACCCCTTCGAGCGGATCGCGGCGGCCGGTTATACCGGAGAGCCGGCGGGCGAGAATATCGCTCAGGGATCGACGACCGCTCAAGGCGTGGTCGATCAATGGCTCTCCAGTGACACCGGCCATTGCGAGAATATGCTCAATGCTGGCCATAACGACATGGGAATCGGACTGTATCAGGACTATTGGACCCAAAAATTCGGCCGCTAGTCAATTCCGCTTGCAAACGGTTTCGGGGGCAGATGTCAGACCTGGTTGATACTGCCGATCGAGTGTCGCCGGGTTCTCCGCGGTTGAGTTGCGCAACGCAGAGCGGTAGGGTCAGCCGGCTTTGCAGGGGAATTCATCGTGGGATGTATCTGGGTAGGACTAGTTTTCGCAATGGCTGCAAATGGTTGCCTCGACAATGGTAGATGCCGATTTGTGTTTGGCGCGTCGTGGCGGCGCAACAGGTCAGGGAATGGATTATGAAGACTGAAAGAAATTGTGGGCTCGCTTCGAAAGACGACGGCAAATTGGCCGTTCTCATCCCCGGCCTGGGAGCGGTGGGGACCACGGTTATCGCTGGCGTTTTGGCGGCCCGGCGGGGGCTGGCGCAGCCGATCGGAAGCCTGACCCAATACGCAGCCCTCGGTGACGATGAGGATTCGCCGCTGGTGCGCGAGGCACTGCCCCTTGCGGGGCTCGATGATCTGGTCTTTGGGGGCTGGGATATCTTTGAAGAAAATTGTTATCAGGCAGCTCTTCAAGCCGATGTTTTGGAGACCGATGAACTCGATGCCATCCGCGATGAGCTGGAGGCCATCGAGCCCATGAGTGCGGTCTTCGACCCGGCCTATGTGCGAAATCTCGACGGACCGAACGTCAAAGAAGAGTCCACGAAAATGGAGCTCGCCGAGGCCCTTATCGCCGATATCGAGGGCTTCGTCGATGCCCACGGATGCAGTCGTGCCGTCGGTGTGTGGTGCGGCTCCACCGAGGTTCACGTGACCATGCAGAAGGTCCACATGGATCTCGATGCCTTCGAGCAGGGGCTGCGCAGCAACGACGCGGCGATCAGTCCCACCATGATCTATGCCTACGCCCATCTCAAAGCGGGGGTTCCCTTTCTCAACGGCGCCCCCAATTCGGCCGTCGATTGCCCGGCGCTAGTACAGCTCGCCGAACAGCAGCAAGTGCCGGTTGCGGGCAAGGATTTCAAGACCGGGCAGACCCTGATCAAGACGATCCTCGCCCCCGGTCTTTCGGCTCGTTTGCTGGGAGTCAACGGGTGGTATTCCACCAATATTTTGGGGAATCGAGACGGTGAAGTCCTCGATGATCCGGGCTCATTTAAGACCAAAGAAAATAGCAAGTTGTCCGTGTTGGAGTCGGTCCTCGACGCGACCCGACACGAGGAGCTGTACGGAGATCTGACCCATAAGGTGCGCATCGATTACTACCCACCACGCGGTGACAACAAGGAGGGGTGGGATAATATCGACATCTTCGGCTGGATGGATTACCCGATGCAGATCAAGATCAATTTCTTATGCCGAGACTCCATCCTGGCGGCTCCCCTGGTACTCGATCTGGCGCTTCTGGGCGATCTCGCTCATCAGGCCGGTGAGTCGGGGGTTCAGGAGTGGCTGTCCTTTTATTTCAAGAGTCCCCAGACACCGGCCGGTGAGTTGCCGGTCCACGATCTCTTTGTTCAGCGCGAGATGCTATTTGCAAAATTGCGCCAGTGGAGGCGCGAGTTGCAACCGGTGGATCACCCCGATGCCGTCGTCGCCAGCGCGGAATGAGACCTACCACTTCGATGGCCAATCAATCCTTAGGCCAGACGCGCTCCGTCGGGGACGTCCCGGTCCGGTTGGGCGAGCACCACCGCGCCATCATCGCGATAAAACCCGGTGATCAACACCTCCGACATAAAAGTGCCGATCTGGCGTGGAGGAAAATTGGCGACGCATACCACCTGCGTGCCGATCAATTCCTCTGGATCATAGAGATCTGTGACCTGGGCGCTCGATTTCTTGACCCCCAATTCGTCGCCCAGATCGACCCAGATTTTGTAGGCCGGTTTTCGGGCCTCCGGAAAGGGCTCGACGCGCCGTATGGTTCCGGCCCGGAGCTCCACGGATTCGAAGGTCTGCATCGTAATCGTATTCATGGCATGCCTCGTCATCGATCGGTTCGGGGCTTCGCGATGGAAAATCAGATAAAATAAAAAGCGAAATCGAAAGCTGAAGTCAACCGGGAGCCGGAATCAGGGATTTCAAATTCGGTAGACCACATGGCGCTCGGCGCGTAGGATACACATGCGCTCCGAAGCGAAGGGAAGACAACCATGGCCGAATCGTCCGATGAAAGACCGACGTCTCCACCCCGTAAGTCCGGTGCTCCAGCACCGGATTATTCCGAATCGGGAGTGGACCGCAGTCTGATTCGCTGGATGCTCTCGCTGTCTCCCACCGAGCGCCTGCTGGTCATCCAACAGCAGGTCAACGCCGTCCAGGAGATGAAGGAGCAGATCGATTCGGACTGATTTTCGACAGATCTTGCATGTCCTGGTCGACCACGACGTCAACTTCGTACTCGTCGGTGCGTTGTCGGCGGTACTTCAGGGGGCGCCGGTGATGACCGTCGACGTCGATATCGTCCACCAGCGTACCGACGAGAATATCGACGCGATTCTCGATGCGCTCGCCGAACTCGGCGCTCATTTTCGCGGTCACCCCGGAAAGAGACTGGAGCCGACTCGTGAGCATCTCACCTCAGCCGGACATCAACTCCTGATGACCACCTGGGGGCCTCTTGATCTGCTCGGCACCATCGAATTTGGCCTGGGCTACGAGCAGCTCCTCGCCGACTCCGTAGACATCGAATTCGATGGTCAGTCGGTTCGCGTGCTGGCGTTGGCGAAATACGTCGAGCTAAAAGAGGAGTCCACACAGGCCAAGGACCGCGCCCGCATTCCGGTATTACGGGAAACCCTCCAGATGCAGCAGGAGAATGGGCAGGACCTGAACACCGTGGATGAATGACCGGTAGTCGGTGATTTGGGGGATCATCGGTGTTCGGGTGGACCTGAGCGCCATTTCTTCACGGCCGTGACGCCAAACTCCAGATCACTCACAAAGCGGCGAAGGGTCGCCTCGTCGACCACCGGGCGAAATGGGTTTGTTCGGGGACGGGGAAGTCAGGATAGGTGGCCGTCGTTCTAGCGACAACGATCGCCTCGCTTCCCGCGCATCATAAGGCCCGTCCCCTATGGCCACTGTTCATTGTGCACGTTCCCTAATGGCCACGATGCGACACTTATCGTCATGTAATGTCGAGGCCATTGACATCCTCCGGTTGGACGCGTTCGCCTCGTCGCTCTCGGGTTCGCGCGTTGCGATGGGAAATCACACATCGTCGGTTGCATCGCTTTCGGCGGCGTCCGTTTCCCCGTCTGTATCTTCATCAGCGTCGGTCGTGGCATCTTCTGCAATGCCGGTGTCGCCATCGTCACGGACCCCGACGTCGTGATCGTATTCGGCGAAACCGCCGTAGTCGGCGTGGAGATTGACCGCCGGATCTGGCTCGTCGTCCTCTTCCTCTCCGCAGGCGACGGTCATGGTAAGTCCCGCTCCTGCAAAGGCGGCGATCATGATTCCCGTTCTACTGTTTCGAAGTAGCGTTGAAGCACTGGAGCCCACCTCAGTGACGCCGTGGTGCAGATGGAAGGAGTTGTCACAGAACGGACATACGGTCTCGTCGATTTCGTCTTCAACACGTACGTGGCTCAGGCACTGCGGACAGGAAGCAAGGCCGTCGGGGGATACATAGACTCTCTTCGGCATTTTGGTTCTCCAATGAAAAAAAATTATTCAGAAGACGTTAAGTTCGTCGGACCGAGGCTCGGTGAGATGATTTTTTTCGATCTCAGAGAGTCAATTCCAGGCCAAGTACGTGAGACTACACACCGTAGGAAAATTGGAGATAGCACTCAACTCTGTCTTCTCGGAGGTGGATTCCCGACGCCCGGACATGCCCGTGGGGACTTGTACTATTGATTTAGGCCTCGTACGCCTCCCCTCATGGATTGCAGCGGGTGATTCGGAGGGTCATCGGTGTTCGGGTGGACCTTCGCGCCATTTCTTCACGGCCGTGACGCCAAACTCAAGATCGTGCACAAAGCGGCGAAGGGTCGCCTCGTCGACCACCGGGCGAAATGGGTTTGTTCGGGGACGGGGAAGTGCGGTGTCGAGGGCCAGAAAAAGCGTGGAGGTCTCTGTATTGACGTCGAATTTCGGCGCATCGTCCGATGCGGCGAGCTGGGTTTGCAATGATTCCCCATCACAAACAGCATCGTCGTCGCCGGTAGCGGCCAAGAAAATCCCGTCGAAGTGGCGTCTTCTGTCGCCGCTCTCGGAGGGGGCGCTCATCGAGGGCTCGAGGTGCAGCCGGCAGAATCGAATCTCCGTAGAGTCCATCCGGGTGGTGACCAGGTGACCTGCACGCCGAAGTTCGGCGGAGTCGTCGAAGAGTTCGCTTTCTCGCCACAGCGCTTCGGGGACGGAGTCATTGGCGTCGTACGTAAATTCCGAAAAGAGCTGGCGAAAGAGGGGAACCAATAGGCGGGCTTGCAATTGCTGATGCAGATGGGTGCGCACCACCATCAGGTAGGCGAGGACGACGACGAGTATGCCGAGGCCCGAGCTGGCCCCCAATCCGATGGCGAATGCCGTAAATGCATCGGGGCCGCCGATGATCGAGAAACCGAAAAAGCCGGCGCCCGCCACCATCACCGCTGCCGTCAAAACGATGATTCCGAAGAGCATAAATAGGCGGGCGATCCGAGTCCCCTCCAACTCCTGCAGACGGGCTCGCAATTCGGTGTCCACGAAGTCTTGGAGTTCGGGATCGCGAGGATGGCTCATCACTACCTCGGGGAAGACGGGTCCAGAAGTGATTTTTGATTGAGTGTCGACGCTGTGCGCAAACCTTTGAAGAGTCGGCCCTGGAAGGGACGCCCCGGTGTTGTACAGCACAGAGCGACAAAATACAGCACGGACTTACAACCAATTGGAGGACAGGATGCGATGCGAAGTCTGCGGTAACGACTACGACAAACCACTTCAGATCAACTACGAGGGAACGCATCACTCCTTTGACTGCTTTGAATGTGCCATCGCCGTCCTGGCGCCGAAATGCGCTCGCTGTGGAACGCGGGTCATCGGACATGGAGTGGAGG
>SKPJ01000544.1 GCA_007119595.1 Myxococcales bacterium | reverse complement strand
TCTGCATATGCGATAGCAAGGATGCTATCGGCTCCAGGGCCGTCGAGTCGGGTCTGCATATGCGATAGCAAGGATGCTATCGGCTCCAGATCGGTCGATGGCGCAAAACTGCCCATCAGATCAGTGTGTCGATCAGTTTCGTGGCGAGGCGAATATCCCGGGCATATTGCAATAACAGCTCTGCTTGATCACCTGGTTCGAACGCCCGAATCTCCACCAGTTTTCGCGGCATCGCCCGGCTCAAAAACACACGATCATCGCGTAATACCAGGACGAAATATCCCTGCCCCGAAGTGCGTGTCATTGCCGTTCGGTGTGCGTCGGAATGCCAGACCGTATGGACCTTTTTCAGGCACTCCAACACCGTGGGGCGAAGCATCTGCCGAGCCTGAGCGATGTCGGTGGACCAGACGTCGAAATGGGCGTGGAATTCGGGATCGGGAACGGTCACCGGAGCCACCGGTTCATCGTGATTTTGTTGCACCCAACTGACAGTTGGCCAATCCTCGGCGGGACGTACCGGAGGGTTTTTGTCGGCTCCGGGAGCCCTTACGCGGGGCAGTTTGTCGGCATTGACGAAGCGACGAAGAGTGGGGGTAATCACCGTCGTGCCCCGCACCGATTCATCGAGGTGAGCGACAAAAAATAATCCTCGCGCCACAAAACAGGTGCGCCGAATGCCGAATCGCTCGCCCTCTTTCTTGACCCGACAACTGGCGTCGACCTCACCGAATCGAAGCATTGCGCCATCAGTGCGCACCGAAAATACGCCTCGGGATTCAAAACGCTCCAGGGGAAGTTGAGCGATCTTGCTCTGCTCAAATTCCCGTACTTCGATGCCTTCTCGTGCATTGAACTCCACACCGGGACGCACGTGGTCGACGAGGGGCGCCACCACGTCCTCGACATAGCGCTGTGTGGCGCCCCGCACAAAAACCAGGTGAAATACCCCGTGCAATCCGATCCCGAACAAAACCACCACCGCCAGTGACGCGGCAAACTCCACAGATAGCACCTCGTCGATCTCGAACAGCACTCCGGCGAGCCCCAGAGTGATGACGACGGCGATGGTCGAACCCAATGCGGCGATTTTAAACACCCACGCCTTCTGCTCTCGTTCGGCATTCAGAGCTTTTATCCGCGGCAGAAGCTCGCGATTGATAAAAGCCTTTAGATCCTTGTCGTTTCCATCGCTCATCAAACGCTCTGGGCTCGGGGATTGTCATCGTGTGTACGATAGGGACCAGTCATCGAAGTCAAAAGCCTCCGAAAAAAAAAATACGGGGCTTCGCATAGGACGTTCGACGTCGTCGGTCCCGTCCTTTCTATTTTGCGATCATTTCTCAGTGCTTATTTTCTTCCCGCGTACACAGGGATAAAATCGGAGTAAACAATGCGATGGGCACAACGGTTCATCGACATATTGGTCGGGGGGGCGTTGGTCATTGTCATCGCCGGATGTGAGATTCCCGAACAGCCGCCACCGGAGCCGACGGGTATCATCGAAGTACAGGTCCCGGCATCCTTTACCGGGTATCGCGGCGAAATCCGACACTATGCCGGCGAGCAGGGTAAGCCAGGGCATCTGATCTCTGAGTTCGAGGGTTATTTTCCGGTCGGTGAGTCGATTCCGCTCGCCGACACCGAGGGTAAATACCCCGATATACAGTTCCACTGGGAGGTGGTGGAGGTGGTGTTGGAATCGCGTAACGAACAGCGTACCACGCCACCACTTAAGCCTACCCTCGAGGGGCGTCGTGCCGAAGCTCGAAGCGATGTCCACGACGGCGCCTGGGCCCCGAACGAATGGTCCACCATGGTCGCCGATCTCTGGATTCATCTGCGCACCGATCTCCCCCCTTTATCCCCCGAAGATGTGGCCGAACAATTCGATGAGACACAAGCACAACTGCTCTTTGAATCTCCCGATTACGAACGACAAATCGAAATAATGGCCGCTTCTATCGCCGAATAACTGGGACCAGATTGATACGCCCAGATAGTCTGAACCTTGAATTTTTCTCGGTTTCCGTTCATGACATAAATGTGATCAGGCATGCCCTGCGCCGTAGTTTTCACGTGTAATGAAGCACAGCAACGCCACCGACACACCGGAGAAGCCGGCTTGCACAATCTCAACTATTGTGGAGTCTGCTGATGGACACACGACCAAACTCGGTGGGCTTTATGTCGGCGAGATGGCGATCGCAACATGCGTGAAACCACGGACCAATTCGAATTTCACTGCGGAGAATGAAATGAAACTACGCTACCAAACCGCCGTGACGATCACGGCCATTGCTCTTCTCATCGCCGGCTGTTCGAGCTCCGATCCCGTCGAGGACGAAGCCCCCGTTGAGCCCCATCCCCTGGCCGGCGAAGTAGAGCAAGAGGCAGCCGACGATACAGAGGAAGAAACGGACGATGACCATATGGAGGATGACCATATGGAAGCGGCCGAAACCGACGATGAAACCGGCGTCTTACATATGGTGGCCATCGCCGAGATGTACTCCGGCGACGAGGAGCGAATGGGTGAAGTGATGTTCACCCAGACCGAAGAAGGAGTGGAAGTCCACGGCAGAATTGAGACTCTCGATGAAAGTCTGCACGGCTTTCATGTCCACGAATTTGGCGAATGTGATCCGCCGGATTTCGAATCCGCCGGCGGTCATTTCAATCCCGGTGGTCACCCCCATGGTGCCCCCGACAATCCGCCCGATCAACGGCACGCCGGAGACTTCGGAAATCTCGAATTCAACGAGGATGGGGTCGCCGAATTCACCTTCGTCGACGACGTCATCACCCTCGGTGCCGGTAAAAATGACGTCGCCGGAAAGGCGTTGATCATACACTACGAAGAGGATGACTTGGAGACGCAGCCCACTGGCGATGCCGGCCCCCGCGCCGGCTGTGGCATCATCGAAGCCAGCGGCACCGAAGACGATGCCAATACCGATGATGACGGGCAAAGTGAGGACGCCGAACTAACTGAGGACGCCGAGCCAACTAAGGAAGACGCAGCCGACGGCGAAGAGCTCGCCGAGGAAGACGAATCACCCGAGAATTGATCAGCCCAAGATCATATGCAGCTCACAACCGTCTTCGGTCGCTCGCCAGCCCGGCGGGATGAGCCAGACCCGGCCATCTTCTTTGAGATGACCAGAGAGTCTTCCCTGCATGACCTCGTTATCGGGATCGAACTCCCAGCGCACCCCTTCCGGGATATCACTTTGCCCGAAGACGTCGGCGCCGCGCGCCATATTTATCAACACCTCTCGCGGCGGGAGTTCAATGCGATACACAAAGCTATCCTCGGGATAGGTGTGGACCGCCGGCCGGTGGATCAACATCTCCATGGCGCCAAAGCGCACGTGGACCCGGATCGCCGGATTATAAAATTGCGTGACACCGATCTGGGTGCGCGCCCCGTAAATCGCCATCGCCAACGCCTTGGTGCGGGTGGCGATTCCCTGACCCACCAATTGGCTGTGGAGAGAAAAGCCACTGACGGCATCCTTCTCCACTGTGGGACATCCGCAATACTCCGAGACCGGAACATATCCCTCATAATCATCGTCGACATCGAGTTTGTCGATGATCTCGTCGGGCGTCTTTTCGACGGGGAGCATAAAACCGACCACCGCCGAGGGCAAAATGGCGCAGTCGAGCATGACCCATAGGGGCATGCCCATGCCGTTTCGCCCGCCGAATGCATCGTGATTGGAGTTGTTCAAAATCGAGCAGAACTCGGCATTTCGCTCGTCTTCGACGCAAAATGTCACCAGGTCGTCGTCCTCGAGAATATCGAGTTCGAGAAAGGGAAGATTCCGGCGCGGAGTCAACGCGAAGGGAATGAGATGGTCTGCGAGTTGCTCCTGGTTCATCGGATCGCTCCCGGTGAGAGTACTGCGACGCACGGTGGTGGGGCTGCAATAAATCGGACCGCGCAACTTGTTTCGAGGCTCAGACTAAGGACTTGAACGCCCTGGGACGACAACGAATCAAACGGGGGCGGTGGCCACATTTCGCCCCAGCCGCTTCCAGGTTTCTTCGCGCAACGCCCGCATCTGCTCCACAATAGCGCCCTGTTCAGATCCCATAAGAGGTATCAACGCCTCTAAGGCCGCGGCCAACGACTCCTCGGCAAGGGCCAGCTCCGGCACGTCGGCCATGAGCTTTTCAATGACCAGATCCGCTTCTCCGTGGGCCCCCGTACTCTTGAGCGCCAGGGCATAAAATGCGCGTGCACAGGCGACGAGGCGTTGCTCGCCGATTCGATCGAAATGCTGAACCGTTTCACTGAGTGCCTTGAGAGCCCGCTTGGGGCGACCCACATCCAACTCCAGACGTCCGATGAGAAATCGGGCTTCCGTCAATCCCGCCAGATCTCCGATGGCGCGAAAGCTGTCCATCGCCTCCAGTACCAGCGTCTGGGTCTCCTTGTGTCGATCTACGCAATAGGCCAAATGGGCCAGCGCCAAATTGCAGTGGGCGATTCCCCGGCGATCGTGAAATCGCTCAAAGGTCTTGTGGGCCTTGCGCAAATATTTGGCTGCTGCTTTGTACTCGCCGCGAGAAATGGCCAACTTACCCAAGGTCAATTGACATTGTGCCGTATCATGGTCCTGTTCCATTTCCTCGGTCTGCGCCAGCGCTTTCAGTGCCCGTTCCTTCGCCTTCTGGGGTTGTCCGACTTCTCTTAAAAACCGCGCCGAATATCGAAGCCCAAATACCTGGACGCTGCGGTCGTTCAACCCCTCCTCCAGGATCGCCGCCCGTCGCACGTGGACCTCGGCCTCTCGGCTGTCTCCGATACGCCAGTAGGTATCGGCTAACAGGCGAAGAGAACGGGCCTGCAAGGAGCGGTCGCCGATCTTCTCGGCCTGGTCCAGGCTATTTTGCAAAAGACCTCTTGCATTTTTGTACAGCCCGCGCGAATGGGCGACGCGACCGAGACCGAAGAGACAATAGGTGTCGATGATCTGAAGGCTTTTTCGGATATCCTTGGAGCGCAGGGTCTGCCAGATCTCTTTGACCTCCCGGCGAGCGTCCTCAAACCAGGTTTTGGCGTCCTTGAGATCGCCCTGGCGGCGATCGATTTCGCCCAATCCCCAACGGGTCCACAGAGCCACCGCGGGATTGGAGTCGTCGAGCAGCCGCCGGTAGTGATCACGGGCGGTATCGTATTCCCCGATGCGACGCTCCAGATGGGCGACTTCCAATCCCACTTCTTCGCCGCTGAGAACGCCGGAGACGCCATCGATCAGGGGATTTTCCACCGAGATCTGGTTGTCATCGGCCAGCTCCTTGGCGTCCCGGTAAAGCTGCATCGCCTCCTTGAGGTTTGCCGAATCCACCGCATTTTTAGCGGCCTTGACGGTGTAGGCGTAGACCCCGGTGGGCTCGCGAGCCTGCCGGTAGTGATCGACGAATTCCAGGGCATGATCGCGATAGCGCTCGCCGTAATGGACCTTTTTGGCCTCCGCCGCCGCCCGGTGCAGATGACGCTGCGAGCGCCGTCCCTCCAACTCCTGCAACAACACGTCGCGCATGACCACGTGCGTAAATTCGAGAACGTCTCGTCCCCCGGTTCCGACCTCGCGAAAATAACCGTCGTCGACCAGCTCCTCCAATACATCATCGAGAGCATCGAGCCAGGGCTGATTGTCCTCCAGACGGACAAATTCGCGGACTAAATCGTAGTCGAAGCGAGCCCCCAAAATGGCGGTGCGATCCAAAATGGCCCGAATCGCCTCTGCATCTTCACTTTTCGCCGCCAACCGCTTGAGCCGATAGCGCATCAACTCCGCCAATTCATCGGGCAATTCGGTCTGAATATCGACGCCGGGCGCCAGGGACCATCCCCCGTCCTTCCAATTCAACTTTCCGCTATCCTGAAGATAGCCCAATATCTGCGTGACATGCAGTGGATTTCCCGAGGCCCTGGCGGCGACTTTGTTGGCCAACTCGTCGTCGATCGGCGCCAGCTTACGAACCAATGACGTCGCCTCGTCGTCATCGAGGTGCTCCAGATGCAGCCGCACCACGTTTTCCGGCCCCAACCTCTCCATTCGCTCCAGGGCGTAGCGCATCTCCGGAACCTGGTCGATCTCCTCGCCGCGGATGGTGCCGACGATGAGGACCGGAAGCGGATCGAGGTGCATTCCCACCGCCAGGTGCTGCAAAAAGGCCAGCGCCTCATCGCCGGAGTAGTGCAGGTCCTCGAAGATCAACAACCACGGTTTGTCCCGGCAGGCGTGGCGCAATACATTTTCGATCATGGCGAAGACCCGCTCGTTGACCGAGACACCGCGCTCATCGCCGTTGTCCTCAAAAATGGCCACGTCTCCGCCGGGAGTCATCAACTGCAGACACAACTCGGCTTCCTCGCCGGAGAAATTCCAGGCCGATAGCTTGGTGGCCAAATGCTCCGCCAAATCGTCGGGGGCCACCTCCTCGGTCCGAAGAATATCGGCCAATACATCGCGGACCCCGCCAAAGGAGCTTCCTCCTCGCTTGAAGGTGCCTTCACCGACTCGCATCACACCGGCCTCTTCAATGCGCACCCGCACCCATTCCAATAGGCGGCTCTTCCCGATGCCCGCCTCTCCCTCCAAAAATAGGATCCCTCCCTGGCCGGAGTCGACGGCCTTTCGCACCGATCGTTCCAGGGTGCGGCGCTCTCGCTCCCGCCCCACCAACGGGGCCTGCGGAGCACCACCGGGTCCAAATTGGGAGACATCGCCGCGCATCATCGACGAGGGCGGGATGGTCTTTCCTCCGTGGCCGCCCAGAAATCCGGGACGCGAAAGGTTGCCCGGATGCTGTGGCGAACTGGGGTCGCCGTGGACTGAGGTTCCCCGATTGGGACCGGTGACCGCCCACGGGACATAGCTGAATTGATTCAGCACCGCCTGCAGCGCCTCCCGGACCTCGGCAGCGCTCTGAAATCGCTGGGTCGGATCTTTGGCCAACAGAGTATAGATGCAGTGTTCTAATTCGGCGGGCAACACCCCTTCGCGCGGCTGAAGCCGGGGAAGGGGAGTGCGCAAATGTCCCCGCATCAACTGGCGCGGATCGTCGCCGCGATAGGGAGGAGCACCGGTGAGGATCTCAAATAAAATGATCCCCAGTGCATATAGATCGACCCCCGGTTTGACCGGTTTGCGCCGAAATAGCTCCGGCGCCATATAGCGGGGAGTTCCCAAAATGACCTTTTTGTCGCCCTCGGTGGCAGCGCTGTCCTCCGAGCCCAGATCACCGGGAGCCCCTTCCAGATGCAGGGGATCGGTGTGGGTGGCGGCGAGACCGAAGTCCACGAGCTTGATGATCTCCCGACCCGCGTCGTCCTTGCTCAGTAGAATATTGGAGGGCTTGAGATCGCGGTGGATGATCCCTCGGGCATGAGCCGCGCTCAAGGCACTCAAAATCTGATCGGCCAAAGAGACAATCCGCACAATATCGATGGGATCTCGTTTCAGTCCGCTGAGACTATGCCCGTCGACAAACTCCATGGCCAACCACAGAGTCTGATCGTCGTTGTCCGTGCCAAAATCGAAGACACTCGCGATATGGGGATGATTCAGACGGGCCACCGCCCGGGCCTCCCGGCCAAAGCGACGACGGGCTCGAGAGGTAAACGCCACCTCGGAGTGGAGCACCTTCAGCGCAACCTCGCGATCCAGCGATGTCTGCATGGCCCGATAGACCGAGCCCATCCCGCCC
>SKPJ01000599.1 GCA_007119595.1 Myxococcales bacterium | reverse complement strand
TGACCCAGATGGATACATTGCCCCTGATCGGAGGAGTGGGAATCGTCGTGGGAGGGACCTTGTGGTATCTGCTCTATGGGAAATCGCGGGTCGATCGAGAGGGCATCATCGGTGAAGCGTTGGCCGTGGGCATCGATGTGGAAGGGCCGGTCAAGCCCTATCGAATCGTCGTCCCCGTCGCCAGGCCCGAGAGGATGGAGAAAATGATCAAGCTGGCGGCGGCCAGTGCCGTGCCTCACCCCAATGCCGAGATCATACCGGTCAATGTGGTGAAGGTGCCCGATCAGACCTCGCTCAGTCAGGAGATCGAGAGCGAGGTGGAGCGGATGGAGGCCCAACAAAAATTGCTTGAGAAGGCGGTTGAGTTGAGCGAAGAGATGGGCTTAAAGGCCCGGGCCCACCCCATCGTGGGACGTGATATTCCAGCGGCGATCCTCCACATCATCGAAGAGGAGGATGCCGACGAGGTGATCTTGAGTTGGAAGGGGCGCAGAAAGCGCCGCGACCATATCCTGGGTTCATTTATCGATCCCATCGTCCAAGAGGCCCGCTGTGAGGTCACCTTGGCCACTCTTCGCCACGATAGCTTTGGCGATACCGTGGCGTTTATTAATGACGGTCCCTATGCCAAGGTCACGGTGATGCGGGCCGCCGAAATGGTGGCCAGCGAGGAAGAGGCGACGCTGACGTTGTCGAATGTCGAATTACTGGAGCCCGGTGTATCGAGGGAAGAATTGATCGCCCGTGGCGAGGCGATTATTGACCGGGTCGCCGGGGAAGCGGGGCTTGAAAAAGCGGATTATCACTCCCAGGTCCTGATCGCCGATGACGTGGAAGAAGCGCTGATAGAGGAGGCCGAAAACTATCGCACCATCTGTATCGGTGCCACCAAATCGAAGCGCTTTGAGCGTGTCCTCTTCGGAGCGATTCCTGAAAAATTGGGCGAAAAGGCCTCGGGTTCGGTGATCATCGTGCAGGCCGAGGACCTGAGTCAGAGATCGATATGGACGGTGTTGCGCGAGCGCTTTTTCAGTTCCTGAACGAGTATTATTTCGAAACGCGGAGTTTTGGCTTTGCCAGGTTTGCCGGTTGCCATCGGAGCACAGGTTTGGCGGTGCCCATGCCAGTTGGCGCCGAGGAGAAAAAGACATGAGCAATGAGCAGATATTGATGGTCGGAGCGCTGACAGTCAGCGACCGGGCCAGTCGGGGAGAGTATGAGGACCGCAGCGGCCCCGCCATCGAAGCATGGCTACAGCGAGCATTGGTTACTCCCTTTGAGGTGGTGCGCCGCATCGTCGCCGATGAACAAGACGAGATCGAATCTGCCATCGTGGAGTTGGTGGATGAGATCGGGGCCCATCTGGTGTTGACCACCGGTGGGACGGGGCCTGCGGTACGCGATGTGACGCCGGAGGCGACCCTGGCGGTAGCCGATCGAGAGATGCCCGGCTTCGGCGAGCGGATGCGGGCGATCAGCTTGCAATACGTTCCCACCGCTATTTTATCGCGCCAGGTGGGGGCATTGCGCGGGCGAACCTTGATCGTCAATCTGCCCGGTAGCCCCAAGTCCATCGCCGAAATACTCGACGAGTTATTCGCCTCAATCCCTTATTGTATCGAATTGATGGACGGCCCCTACGTCGACACCGATCCGCAGGTGGTGGAGGCATTTCGACCCAGGAAGTGACCGGCCTGCAGGTCCTGCGACAATAGGACGATGTGGTGAGACGACAAGACGATAAGCGCGGTCAGGGAGAGTTGCGGGCCTTGATCAGCGACTGGCGAGCTGGTCGGGGGCTTGGAAAGTATATGACGGCCATGGAGTATATCCCGGCGCGCCAGGCTCAATACGGTGAGATGCCGGAAGAGCTCGACGAGCGCATCGTGGCGATGCTTGGCGACCGAGGCATGGGGCGGCTTTATAGCCATCAAGTCGAGGGGATTGAATACGCGTTGAATCGCCGTCACTCGGTGGTGGTGACGCCGACGGCCAGCGGTAAGAGCCTGTGTTATAATCTGCCGGTGTTGAATAGCCTCTTTGAGGGGGCGAGCGCATTATATCTATTTCCGACCAAAGCGCTGAGCCAGGATCAGACAGCGGAGCTCAACGATCTGGTCGGTGACCTCGACGGAAGTGATGGCAGTTGGGAGGCTCAGGTCTACGACGGAGATACGCCGCCCGATGTGCGGCGAAGGGTGCGCCGTCAGGGCCGCGTGGTGGTGACGAATCCCGATATGCTGCACGCCGGGATTTTGCCGCACCACGGCAAGTGGGCATCCTTTTTTCGCTCCCTCCGTTACGTGGTGGTCGATGAATTGCATACCTATCGAGGTGTGTTCGGAAGCCATGTGGCCAATGTGTTGTGGAGGCTTCGCCGGATCTGTGAACACTACGGAACCGAGCCCACCTTTGTGGGGACCAGCGCCACGATTGCCAACCCCGAGGCGTTGGCCCGGAGTCTGACGGGGTTGGATTTCGAGTTGGTCGATCAAAGCGGGGCGCCCACCTCGGAGCGCCACGTCTGTTTTTTGAATCCCCCGATCATCGACGCCGGGCAGATGCGTCGAAAGAGTCCGCTCACCGTGGCCTGTCAGGTGGCTCAGGACACTCTGCGCCGCGATTGTGGAACGATCGTCTTCGCCAGAAGCCGCCGGTCGGTGGAGATCCTGGTCAATCGACTCCAACGCCGGTTGAAGCGAAATCGGGATACGACGTCGCTGACCGACAAGGTGGCCAGTTATCGCGGAGGGTATCTACCCGATCTTCGGCGTTCCATCGAGCGGGGACTTCGCACGGGGAGACTGCGGGGAGTGGTCTCGACGAATGCGCTGGAGTTGGGGATCGATATTGGGAGCCTCGACGTGTGCATCGCCGCCGGCTACCCGGGGACCATCGCGTCGACCTGGCAGCAGATGGGTCGCGCCGGACGAACCGGCGGGACGAGCCTGGCGGTGGTCATCGCCGGCGACGACCCGGTGGATCAATTCATCATCAATCATCCCGACTATTTTTTGGGTCGTTCCCCGGAAGCTGCGCGCATCGACGCCGCCAATTTGCTCATCGCCGTAGAGCACCTCAAATGCGCCTGCTACGAGCTGGAGTGGAGTCAGGGAGAGGCGTTTTCTGCGCTCGATGCAGAGCAGACCTCGGAGGCCCTGGAGTTTTTGGCCGATCATATGGGGGTGGTACAGCGGCGCGGCGATCGGTGGAAGTGGACGACCCGGACCTATCCCGCATCCCAGGTCAGCCTGCGCAGTCTTGCGGAGGAAAATTTCGTGGTCGTCGATACCACCGGTCGGGAGCCGAATGTGGTCGCCGAGGTCGATTTTGAGAGCGCTCATCTGGAGCTGTATCCCAACGCGGTCTATCAGATCAGCGGAGAGCCCTATCGGGTGGAGCGGCTCGATTACGATGAGCGCCGCGCCTACGTGCGAAAGAGCGATGATGGCTACTATACCACGGCCATGCATTATAGCGCGGTCCACGTACTCGACGCCTTTTCCGAGCGTTCACCGAAGCGCACCGAGATAGGGTTTGGTGAGGTTCGGGTTACCCAGCGATTCGTGGGATATAAAAAGATCAAATTCGGCACTGGCGAAAATGTGGGCTACGGGGAGTTGAATCTGCCGGAGCTCGATCTGCATACCATGGCCTATTGGATTCATCTTCGCGCCGACGCGTTCGCCGACCTGGATCGGGGCTTGGAGAGCGATCCAGACCGCTGGGCACGCCTCGTACAGGGGTTGGGGACGGTGTTGTTGACGGCAGCGGCGCTGAAGATGATGTGCGATCCCCGGGATCTCGATCTGTGCATTGGATCGGTGCGCCACGACCAGTGGTGGAGCGAGGACTACGAGGGATTGAGCGTGCGCGATGGGGGCGGCGAGGCGGTGTCTGTGGAGGCCGGAAAGGTGGCCCCCGCCATCTACGATCCCCACGTTTATTTATACGATCGCTATCCCGGAGGAGTGGGGTTGGGGGAGGGGCTTTTTGATGAGCACGAGGGGTTTATTCGTCGTGCCACCGAATTGCTGGAGGGATGTCCCTGCGAGGCCGGTTGTCCCTCCTGTGTCGGTCCCCCGGACAAGGGCCTGGCGCCGATAAAAGACGACGCCGGGGCGATCTTGCGCGCTCTGTCGAATCGGAGCGCATAACGGACTTTGGGTAATCGCCGTGCCCCTATTCGTCGTCGGAATCGCTGTCGCTGAGGTCGGTTCGAGCGTCGATGACGGTGTCGATGAGCCCGTACTCCTTGGCCTGGATGGCGCTCATGTAGTTGTCGCGATCCGTGTCCTCTTGAATGCGCTCCAGGGGCTGGCCGGTGTGTTCGACCAGGATTTTGTTGAGCCGCTCGCGGAGGCGCAAAATCTCCTGGGCCTGGATCTCGATATCGGAGGCCTGGCCGCCCATGCCACCGCGCAGCATCGGTTGGTGAATCAAAATACGGGAGTGCGGCAATGCCGAGCGCTCTCCGGCTTCTCCGGCGGCGAGCAATAATGCGCCCATCGAGGCCGCCTGTCCCATGCAGATGGTGGCCACTTTGGGGCTGATGTAGCGCATCGTATCGTAGATGGCGAGTCCGGCGGTGACGCTGCCGCCGGGGGAGTTGATATAGAGGCTGATCTCTTTTTCCGGATCTTCACTCTCCAGATAGAGCAATTGGGCGATGATGCTATTGGCGATCTGGTCGGAGACCGGAGTGCCCAAAAAGATGATCCGTTCTTTGAGCAATCGGCTGAAGATGTCCCAGCCGCGCTCACCGCGGTGTGTTTCTTCGACGACAGAGGGGATAAAAGACATGATGTAATCCTGCGTGGAAATACGGAAATAAGGCCGGTGGCGAGAGCATCGCAAATAAGGTCGCAGACAATGTCCCCACGGGGAAACAAAAAATCAACCGCCGTCGTTCCCAAACCAATCAAGAGGTTCGTGTGAGGCATGGATAAATATCAGGAATCGAAGATGAATCTGGAGCACTATTTTGAGCGACCGATCCACGAGGTAGCCCGTGATCTGCTGGGCCGCGAATTGGTGCGGTCGGTGGGGGGCGAACGCCTCCGGGCTCGCATTGTGGAAGTCGAGGTCTACGAAGGGGAAAACGATGCCGCCAGTCATGCCCGAAGGGGAACTCCCACAGAGCGGACGAAGCCGATGTTCGCTGCACCGGGGACGGTGTATGTGTATACGATCTACGGGATGTACCAATGCCTCAATCTTCGGGCGCCCTCCGAGGTGGGGCCCGGCGCGGTCCTGATCCGCGCCTGTGAGCCCCTTGAGGGACAGGCATATATGGCGGTACGCCGCAGCCTGGTCGAATCCGCCGGGAATTATGTCGGTGGGCCAGAGGTGGACAAACAATTGATGAGCGGGCCGGGCAAGCTGTGCCAGGCGCTCTCCATCGACACCGAGCTAAGTGGCACGATGGTGGGAGACAAATTGCAGCTAAAGCAGGGTCAACCCGTCTGGCGAGATGCGCCACAGCGGGTGGAGTCGACGGCGCGGATCGGGCTCAATCCAGATACATGCGGTCCGTCGGCGAAGTGGCCATGGCGATATATCATCGCCGATAGCCCCTGGATTTCTTGTGGAGCTGGATAAATCAGTGGTGCACACCGATCTGGGACTGCCTGGTACTCGACGGATTCCCCTCGGCTCACAACATGAGACTTAGTCCGAGCAGGATCATCACCACGGAGACCACGATGAGGAGGATGAAGACGATCGCCGGAAAGCGAAAACCAGAACTGGTTTTTTCGAAGGAAGGTCGATTGGACAGGTAATAGTGCTTTTTGATGATTTCACCACTCGTCTTCGGTTCGGGAAGCGAGTAGAGACCGTCGCGCCGTTTTTCGGAGACCTGAGAACGCTGCAGTCCCCGATCGAGTAATTCCTGCGACGGTTCGATGGGGATTCGAAAGTCGACTTCGTAGCCGAGGGAAGGTGCGTTTGGATCGCGCACCGGGATGGCCTCGATCATCGATATTTCGTCGAGCTCCTCGACGGCCGTGTCCCCGTTGTCGCTGGCCTGGCGAGCGGCGATGGCTGAATCCTCGAGATCTTCGAAGGCATCGTCGAGCGCCGCTTCGTCGATCTGGAGTGCTTCTTCGAAGTCATCGGATGGCGCCGGGTCCCGTGGGCTGTCGTCATCGGGGGCGGGGCGCGATTGAATACCAATTTCGTCGGTATCCCGGAGGGGATCGATCTCTTCCGCGTCGCCAGTTGGGTCGCCAGATGGATCCCCTCCTGCATCGGAGTCGATATCCGGTGTCGGAGGGGGACCGAGATCGGCTGTGTCTCGGAGGGGATCGACCTCGTCGTCACCGATCTGCAAGGAGGCTCCAGCCACGTCCTCTTTATCGGGAAGCTCCAGCTCGTCTGTCTCTTCGTATGCCGCCGCCTTATCATCGTCGGGTGGCACTTCGTCGAGAATAATATTCCACTGCGATCGGCTCTCGCTGGGAGAGCCCATGACCAGGTCCTCGTCGCCTAATTCGCCGAGTTCATCGAGATGTTCTTCATCGGAGGTGGTTTCGGTCTCGCTTATTTCGGCGGTGACGAAGACTTCTTCGGGGAGATCGTGTCGCCCGAGGGGCTGGCTCTGTTTCGGGGCGGGAGCGGCGTTTTCGGCGGCCATCGAGTCGTCGGCTGGTGGCTCATGTTCATCGCTGGGCTCGACGCCGTCCGGCTTGTCGTCCGTTGTCTCTTCGAGAGATTCGGATTCTCCGTCGGTGTCCGCTTTGAGCTGAACTTCATCTGCGTCTTCTTCTGATTCTTGGTCTTTCTGAGCCCCTTCGTCGTCACCGGGAGTCAATTCATCCCGATCTTTTGATGCTAGGTCCCGTTCCTCATCTTGTGGGTCGGATTTCTTCGGTGGGTCGTCGCCGGATGTTGACGCATCTGGTCTTTCGCCTTCTTTTTGGTCTTCGTCGTGAGTCGGCTCGGGGGCTTCCTCATCATTTTTGAGCTCCCGCTCTCGATTCGGCTCGAGATCGTCACTTTCGTCGAGTGGTGGCGAATCTTGTGCTGTTTCGTCTTCGTCGTCGAATGTGGGCAGTTCGACGAGTTCAGTCTTTTCGTCCGGCGCCGCTGTGGCCGGTGGCTCCACGGATGGAGGTGGCGTCGGTGGTGCCTTTCCATTGGAGGGAGGCGGTTTGTCGGCGGGTACTCGCTCTTCGCTGAGAATGTCGAGGGTGCGCTCCGTCATGACCGTGATTTCGTCGGAATCACGAATGACACCTTCGACCTCGTCCGAAGGAACTGGAGGTTCGGCGTTGGTGGACCGGGCCGGGCGCAGGATCGCCGATTTGGGCTGAGAGTTGGAGTTTTTCGAAGAGGAGGAGGGAGCTTCGGATTTGTCGGAGGCAGCCTTGTCGGCTGCGCGGTCCGTGATCACCGTCTCCGGTTGGTTTTGATGGGCTTCGGCGAGGGAGTCGAAAAGCTCGACAAACGAAGGGTGTTCACCGATGGGATCCCATTGGTCGGAATCATCATCGTAGATCAGGTCGGTGGGACGAATCACCCAATTGCGAATTAGGCGTTCGACCTTGTCGCGGGTGTCGCACCGGTAATGCCGAATGTCAGTTTTTATCCGGAACATGCAAGCTCTGACGGCCGTTGCCTGCGGCGTGGAAACACAGTTTGCCTGAGCTTAGTCCGTGGTCGGCACAAACTCAACCTGCATTATTAAAAGGAAGGTGAGCCAACCGTGTTTCATTCCACCTCTGGGTTTATAATGGGGGTTATTGATTCATC
>SKPJ01000070.1 GCA_007119595.1 Myxococcales bacterium | reverse complement strand
TGGCCCACATGAACCCGGCGCGTTCCCCCGGAATTTATGTGATGAGCCAGACTTTAGGCGCATTCGTAAAATATCGTCAAGCACACTCTCCCCCTTGAGCGGAACTATCATCCTGTATATGTGACCACTCTCATCGTGGCAAAACTGACAATGATCGCATGACGATATATTCGGGGTTCGATGCTCGATAGTCGTGTAGGTGTGATCCGCCTCCGATTGTCGCCTTGGCACACTCATGCGCCTTCTGGCACTATCACGGAGCCTGAATTTCTCGTATTTTCCCCTGCTCTAGAGGGCGTATGCCGAACGGCTGGTTCCCAATTTTCGTCGCTGTGATGGGCGTGCAAGACTGGGTCAACGACAACCCTTTGATCGTGGGAGCCGTGGTCATAGGATTTTTGCTCGTCTTTCGACTCTTCTACAAATCGGGCCGCGAGCAAATCGAGGAGACGGCACGTGCCTTTACTGAGCCCCATCCGGGCCTTCGCGTGGTCATGCCCGAACGCAAGATCGATCCCAGCCCCTTTCGGCGAACCGTGACCTGCAAAATCAATGGCGAATATCGGGGGACACAGGTTCAGGTCGCCATCGGTAATGACACCCAGTACGTCAGTCTCATCACCTCCCGCACCAACAAGTGGTACCTGGAATTTCGGGCAGAGATTCCCTCCTGGCCCTCCGAATCGACGCTCTCTGCAGAGGGAATTGCGGGTCGAATCACAGCGCTCGCCGGATTCTCCGGCGTCGAAGTGGGCCATGAGGAATTCGACCGGACATTTCGCATCAAAGGCCCTAAACAGACGGTACGTCAGACCCTAACCGATGAGGCCATCAACGCCTTGCTAAAGCTCAAATCGATGGGTTACGACTTCGCCATCGACGGTGGCGAACTCATCGTCGCCGGCGACCCCTATAAATTCGAAAAATCCGTATTGCGTCGCACCCTAAACAGCATGACGGCCGCTGTCCGCCGCCTCGACACCACCCCGAAGGTCTTTTGAGAGTTTCAATCTCTTGGTGCGATGGCATCCCTATCGTAAGCCCACCACCAGCTTTATGAATGAGTTCATGGACTATGCAAACTTCTCTCGAGACGATGGCATCCCCTACGAGCGCTACCTGATCGCCGGGGGCCCCGGTACGGGCAAATCGACATTGGCGCGAAATCTGGCCGACACTCTTGATTATCCCCTATTGGATCTTGACGGATACCATTGGAATCCGGGCTGGGAGATGACCCCGCTGGAGGAATTTCGCCGACGAATCGACCAGGCCATGGCGCAGCCCACATGGGTGGCCGATGGATTCTATAGCAAAATACAAGAGCTTTTGTGGCGACGAACGGAGGCCGTCATCTGGATGGACCGCTCGTTTTCGGTGGTGATTCCCCGGCTGGTGTGGCGAAGTCTGATTCAGGGCATCACCCGCCGCGAGTTATGGCCCGGGTGTCGGGCGAGCTTGCGCCAGTCCTTTTTTTCACGGCGCTCCGTTATCTGGTGGGCCATTCGCTCCTGGGAGGAGCGAAAAAAGGGCTACAGAGAGCTCTTTGAATCCGAGGAATCTCAACACCTCGATATCTTTCGCGTCACCTCACCGGACCTCAGCGAGGTGACCAGATTTTCACCGCCCGCATCGTAGCCCTTAGCGACCCGTCGAGTTCAGAAATGCTACCGATGCCTTCCTTATTCGGATTGAGCGGGCCGTTCCTTGCGACCATCGATATGGACAGCAAATCGCCCGCCGTCGCGTGAGTGGGTGGGCGTGGTCTCGTCCCAGGGCCATCCCCCGAATTGGGTCTTTTGGTAGTCGGCCATGGCCTGGCGGATCTCGCCGGGATAATTCATCACGAAAGGACCGTGCTGGGCGACCGGTTCATCGATGGGTCGACCCTGCAGAAGCAGGATCTCCGTGGGGGCCGATCCGTTGACGATTTCGAGCTCCGAGGCGGGATCGACCTCAAGGCGCGTTCCGTTTGGTACGTCGCGCCCGGCGACGCGGACTCCCTGGCCCTCAAAGACATAAAGGGATCGATTGATGCCCTCCGGGGCCGCCGGCACGGTCCAACGGGCGTCGGGGTCAAACTCCAGAGTCCAGATCGCCACGTGATGCTCCACGGTACTGGCCCAGGATTTCGGTGGCGGTGCAGGCGGCGTCAACTCGTCGAAGGCACCGGCGATCACGGTGAGCGTCACCTCGTTACCCCGGTCGTCACCAAAGGTCTTACGGGGAATATCGTCGCTCCAAAACATGGCGAAGTGAGGCTCCACCAATTTGTGCTCTCGCGGGAGGTTGAGCCAGATCTGGAACAACTCGGTGGTATTCGGCCTATCGCGGTGGATCAGTGGAAATGCCTCGGAATGCACGATTCCCTTGCCGGCGGTCATCCACTGCACATCGCCCTGTCCAAAGCGGGCTTTCGCACCCAGCGAGTCGCTGTGGTCAATAAACCCCTGCCGGGCGAGGGTCACCGTTTCGAATCCGCGGTGGGGATGCTGTGGGAAGCCCGGTACCACTTTGCCGTGATACATGCTCCAGCCGTCCTTTCCACTGAAGTCGTTGCCCAGTGAGCGCCCTTTGAGCAGCGCCGGATCGGGGCCCATCTGGTCGTTTCCCTCCGGATATTCATCGAGATGGTGGACGCAGAATAAAAAGGGATCCGAGGTCTCCCACGGTGGGTTACCCAGGAGTGAGATATCGATGATGGCGTCGGTCATATTGGATTCCTCGATGTAGTTCGACATTGCCTTCGCTGTTGACTCTCTCAAGTACAGTCACTCCATCCCCAATCTGGGTGATGAATCACCAATATAGGGCAAAAGCCATGTGGAAAAATGATGCGCCCCATGCCACGGGATGAGCAATTTAACGTAGAGCTCGATTTCCCGGTGTTCTTCGGTACTGATTCCTGCGCTGGTGTGGCGAAGCCTGATTCAAGGCTTCACCCGCCACGAGTTATGGCCCGGTTGTCGGGCGAGCTTGCGCCAGTCGCGTCACCTCACCCGAAGTCTACGAGACGATCTCGTTCGTCCAGTACGCAGACGGTTCCTCGATGGCATCGATGAGGTCGGTTCGCTTCATCCAGGAACTCAGATCACTATAGTAATTCGGGGCCATCTGCTGGTCGTATGTAAAGCAGGGGACCGTGGCATCGAAGATCGCATTCATCAGCGGTGAATCGAGGTCAGTGTCGGTGTCTTCGAAGTAGATCTGCCGGGCTTTTCGGGGTGCTGATGGAGAAAGTCGATCCCCTGTCGAAGGAGATCGACAAATGTGGCGATGGTGTCCCGGCGTCGTTTTAACGTTTCGGGATGAGTGATGAATATAAGTTGGCAGAAGTCGGGCACTCCCCAGTCTTTGAGCGCAAAGAAGTTCGCATCGTGTCCACGATAGCGCGCCTCCAGAACCTCGAAGTTATAGAACACCAAGGTCGCGACGTCGGCTTTGTTCTCGAGCAGTGCATCCGTATGAAAAAAGCCGTTGTTTACGGGTTCGAAATTATCGAGTTGGCACTCGCCGCCGTCGGTCTCGATCATAGTCTGGACGATGGCGGGGCCACCGGGGCCCGGGGCACCGGGGTACTGAATCCGTTTGCCGGCCATATCCCGGGGGCGTTCGATGTCGCTGTCTTCGAGATACATCACCCCGCCGTTGGTGTGCAGAAACCGGGCGAAACCGACGACCGGCTTACCTTCGGCCCGGTCCTCCACGAGATGCAGCGGTTCGGTGATCGCCAGATCCATCTCTCCCCGTTCGATCTCATCGACGGCGTCGAGATGCTGTTCCGGTTCCACAAGCCTCAGATCGATGCCGGCGTCCTCGAACCAGCCGAGTCGGCGGGCGATCAGAAGTGGGACGTGGTCGGGATTGAGAAACCATTCGAGGCCAACAATAAGACGTTCCATTTTTTTCTCTCCGTTCAGAAAATCGGGCCCCGAATCATCGATGCAGATGAAACGTGTTGCCTTTTTCGGCGCCGCAGCAGTGTCGAATACCAACGTTGTGGCGGCGAAGCCGGAACTGGAGAGGGCATTTGCCCACGAAACGTGCCCTGAAAACATGGCAGGTCTCTCGGTGCGAATTTTAAATCTTGAAGCTTTCCTACGCCGGTGTGAACCGGGTCAGGTTCAAAGGGTCTCTCTCGGCCCCGACTTCGTCGGGACACCCCTAGCTTCGCCGGGAGAGAACGTATCTACTCCAAGGACCATTGCAAGGCCGGCGACGATGACTGCTCAGTGTCAAAACCGATCCCACCGTTACAGTGCCCACGGGGGCGTGCTACCCTCGCCGTTGATCCATTCTGTTTTCCCCCTTCGGAAATCCAATGACCGAACTCGAATATCAGCGCCCGCCCGATACCATGTGGAGCAAAATCGGCCAGACCGTATTGGCGGCCGGAAATGCCGTAGGAGCTGGCGCCGCCGCGCTCGGTCGCTCGGCAGCCGGGGCGTATCACTTCGTGGATCCCGATCTTCGTCGACAGTTTTTCCAGGCACCTCTACTGGGGTTGATGAGTCTGGCACCGACACAGAACGATATTCGGTCTGCAGAACAGAGTGTTCGCCGGGAACGGCCGGTCCTATTGGTCCACGGTCTGGGGGGCCATCCCCGTCATTTTTCCGCGGTTCAGCGCTATATCAAGCACGTCGGTGGGCGGTACAGCAAAGCCGTCGATCTTCGCGATGGGGCCAGCCTGGAGGCGATGGCACAGCGGATGCGAGAACATATCGCCGAGGCGACGAATTCATGCACCTCTGAGGCGCCGAATAAGATCGATATGATCACCCATAGTATGGGTGGCATCGTCGCTCGCCTGGCCCTGGAAGATAAGGCCACGCGAAAACGGGTCGCCACGTTGATCACGATGGGGACACCTCACCGGGGAACCCATCTGGCCCGGCTGGCCGATACGCCGCATATTGTCGATCTGCGTCCAGGCTCGACCATCGTCGAACGCCTTGCGTGCCAGGACTTTTGGCACACCTCCCATGGACCAAGACTCATCGCCCTGTGGAGTCACTGCGATACCACGATTTTACCGCCGGAATCCGCGGCCTGGGAAGCTGCAGAAGCGCATGAGATGGCGAATTTTACTCACCTGAGCTACTTGCTCAATCCCGATGCCTGGCAGTTCTTACTGCGCGTCTTGCGGACCTCGACGCCGAATCTCACAGATCGCTAACTGAAGACGGATCATTTACTGAGTAAGCTCCAGCGTTAGTAACAGTCCGGAACCATGTGGACATGTCCTAACCACGTTTCGTTGACGATGACACATCTTCGACCTCCGCCGACTCTTCGCCCTGGTGAAGACTGTCGAAGTCGAGCACCATGTTGGCCCATTTGATGTCCCCGGCACCGTCGCCGGCACCAGTGGATGTCGATCGACAGTGCCGCAGCATCCCCTCGAGATCGGTGGTGAGAGCCAAAAGATGTTGTGCCAAAAGCTGCTGTCGGTGCCGGGCTCTATCGCGGGCTTTTAGCTGAGCCTGCAGCAATAATTTCTGCTCCATCGCCGACCCGGCGCGGATGCTACGCCCGGCAATACTCTTGCAGTTGCGCGACGTAGGCCACTGGGAATCTACTGCGGCTTCGCAGATGCGCTCGGACAGTGGCGATGACCGATCCAAAATATGAATTGTGTCGATCATCCCCGGTCTCTACGCCCTGCTTTGCCTCGTGAACGAATTGGCGGAAAATTTCCGGCCTCCAACACCATCTTCGGGGGATAGTAGACATGCTGCACGGAAATTTCCGGCCATGATATCCGGGTCAGAGAGGCCAACGCAGGCCGTTTCTCCCGGTTGTCTCCCTTACTCCTACTGCCCCCTACTCGAACGACTCGACCTCCCACGGACACAGGTGTTCGTTGAAGACATCGTTCAACAGTCGCTGCAAATCACCGAGATCGCCTGGATGCGCGGCATTTAGCTTGTCGGCAACTTCATTTATGGCTTCGATCACATCTGAGTCGAAGACCTGGACCAGCGGCTGCTCGTCGATGTGCTTTTCACCGGGAGCGACGTCATCGCCTTCTTCGTCCTTGCAGATGTCATCATCAGTCAAGAACTCCCCAAGCGCGTCGAGGACAATCCCCATCTCCGGGAGGTGATCCCAGCTAAATTTGGCGTAATTCAGTCGTGCCGTGATGAACGCCCTGGCGAGCCGGTAGTACAGCCCTCTCCAGGTCCCGGTGTTCCGCAGAATATCGATCCACCGCTCGTTGGGGCATAATGTCTGGGCGCTGGCTCCATTTTCGTCGTCGTCGACGTCAAACGGCGCAAACCCCGTTGTCTCCCACCGCTCAACAACCCTCGCATCGTTGGGCCGATGCATCCAGTAGCCCATCGTCTCATTGCAGGCAATCACTGGCACTGCATCATCTTCACACGTCTTGAGTTTCTTCGAAAAAGAGTGGACGCCTCTCGACAAGATGAATTGACCGTCATCGGTTATCTGCCGGTCGTGGTACCACTGCTCGAAGGTCACCGGTTGCTTGACCCCTTCGAGCTTGTCCCACAGCTTGTCGAATACGATCACCGCAAAGTGAACCGTCATATCCTCTTCAGGACGCATGAACTCGATCTTAAGGCACTGTTGAACGGTGGGGTGTCCATCAACCATCACAATATGTTCTTCGAGCAATTCCGCATCCTCGAAGGGAAACATCCTCGTAAATTCTCCCTCCGCAAAAAACACCGCCCCCTCGTTGGGAGTGCCATCCGACTCGGCGCGGGTCCAGACGAAATTCATCGGGTCTTTCTCCGGGTCCAGGGCAGTGGCACAGACCTTATCCAGCGTCGGATTGCCCTTATCCGGACACTCAATGACGTCCTGGGACTGTTTGTAGTCAACAATCACGGGAGAGTTGTTCAAGGCGGCGATGATATCCATCGCCCCCTGGCCGTCGTCCGGTCCCGCACACTGGCTGATCAGAACATATTCGCTCAGTTTCCCTTTTTCGACTTCCACACTCTTTTGGACGGGGAGACACTCTTCGACCCTCTCTTTGTCTTTTAGGTCCTCCGTTTTTCGCATCGGTGTCACCCGGACCTCGTAACAACCGGCGTCGACGGTCAACATCAGATCTGCGAACCTGTGTTTTGATTCGGGATCTAGTGGAGCCTTGTCGAATTTTCCGAGCCCACCGGGCAACGTCAATCCTTTCTTTAGTTTTTTGAAGCTTTCGTGAATCAGCCGCTCGGGATGAGGTGGAGGACCGGTTTGATACCGCTCGTGCACCGGCGCGCACTCGTCGAGTTCGTACACCTCGTACTTCATATGAGTGACCCGGGTGTCCACTGGCGAGCTTACGGTCATCAGCATTCCCGTTTGCTCCCGGTCGGGATCGTCGTCGACCTCCCCGCAGGCTGTGAAACCGGCCACGGCCAACACACAGATTGCACCAATCCAACGTCTCCACATGACTCCTCCCCTCGGTTGAATACAATAGATAACGGGCACCGCTATCACTGCCTGAACAACGGCGTCGATGTTCCAATCACATCGATAACCATCTTCGCGCCGTCGGTAATAATGAAAGGGCCCATACCGGCCGCGGCGTTCGCAGCCGAGGCCGGTGTGGGCCAATACACTGCCGGGACATCAGACGAGATCAATCATTCACCGGGTTCTTTTTTTTGCAGAAAAACGGGGCCTTTTTGAGCCAGGGGTCGAACAGCACGGCGTTCGATATTCTGTTCGGTTGGCCCGAACTCGGCAGAGCCGGTCCATCTACATCACCCCACCAATTTTTGCGGGCGTCGATAGATTTACTTCGGGAATCCGGGTGATTCCGAACTGCGGTCGGATTATTGTT
>SKPJ01000524.1 GCA_007119595.1 Myxococcales bacterium | reverse complement strand
GGCATCTATATATCACGATCCGTATCGACGAGGGGCCCTTGCATTTCGCCGGCAGTACGGACGTTGAGGGCGACCTCCTTGCCGCCCGCGAGGAATTGATGGAGATGGTCAATCTCAGCGAGGGAGATGTCTTTAGCTACGGGCGGATGCAAGAAGATATGATGCGCCTGTCCCGATTTTACCAGGATGCCGGCTATGCCAATGTGCAGATCAATCCACTGACCCGCATCGACCCCGACACCCATGTGGTCGACTTGGCCTTCGACATCAATCAGGGCCAAAAAGTACGCATCGGTCGGATCGAAGTGGTCGGCAATGCCACCACCCGCGACCAGGTTATCCGCCGTGAATTGGTGATCGAGGAGGGGGATTGGTATTCGGCCTCGGGCGTAGAGAATTCGCAGATGCGGGTGCGGCGGCTCGGCTTTTTCGAGGAGGTCAATGTCACAAGCCAGCAGACGAACCAGCCCGATGTGGTGGACCTCCAAATTCAGGTCGCCGAGCGGCCCACCGGGACATTTCAGTTGGGCGCCGGGTTGTCGAGTCAGGAAAATTTCATCTTCCAGGGACAGATAGCGCAGCAAAACCTATTTGGCCGCGGTCAGTCACTGGAGCTGAGCGCCCAGGCGTCGAGTATTCGCACCCTGTTCAACCTTCGATTCGCCGAGCCCTGGTTGCTTGGGACGCGCTGGAATATGGCGGTGGATCTGTATAATTTCGACTTCTTGTATCAGGACTTCGCACGGCGATCGATGGGTGGGACTCTGACCTTGGGGTATCCCATCGGAGAGCTTTTGGGGCTGCCCGTAGGCGATGCGTTGCGGACTTCGGTGCGCTACAAACTGGAAAATGTTGATGTTCGCCCCGGTGGTATTTCAGGCACTCAGGCCCAACCGGGCTCACCGCTATTCGAGGGTGGGCGTACGAGCAGTCTTCGATTGGGAACCACCTATGACACCAGGGATGATCAGCTCTTTCCAACCTCCGGCTCCTTTCACTCGGGAAGTGTGGAGTTCGCCGATAGCGCCTGGACGCTTAGCGGCAACGAATTTATCAAATTCGACGGCGATGTTCGTAGATATATACCCTTGTTCTGGAGGTTTGTGTTGCGCCTCAATGCCAGCAGTGGCGTTGTGATGAGTACCGCAGAAGACAAACCAGTGCCGATCTTCGAACGGTATTTCGTGGGCGGGCCGGAGTCTGTGCGAGGTTTTGAGCGCTTTACCCTCGGTCCATCGCAGCGCGTTGCCGGCACCCACGACGATCCAGCGGGTGGATTGCAGGAATTTCATCGCGGAGGCAATAAGAAGCTCGTTCTGACCGCCGAGATCGAGTTTCCAATTTTCGAAGCGGCTCGGCTTCGCGGTGTGGTCTTTGCGGATGCAGGGAATGCATTCGACGATGGAGAGCCTTTTAGTCTACGCCCGGACCTACTCGCCAGCGACGATGAGATGTTCGCCGACGCATTGCGTACATCGGTCGGGTTCGGAGTTCGCTGGTTTAGTCCGATTGGCCCGCTGCGCTTTGAGTGGGGCTTCCCACTTCAGAGATTGCCGGGAGAACGACCGGTTGTCTTCGACTTCAGCATTACGAATGCGTTTTAAACGCCTGATCACTTAACTGGAGCGTAGGTCTCGCCGGTATTGCATTTCAGTTAAATGACGAAGCGTTTGATTTGTTGGTAGACGGAAACCATTTTGTGTAACAGTAATGAGCGACAGGCATCGAAAGTTTTTGAAGCGAAAGATAAGGAGAATACATGTTGCGACAATCAGAAAACGATTTAGTGAGTCGAAGCGCCCGGCTTTTCGTGGCTTCCATGGTGGTGTTGGCGATGGTCTTTGGAGGTATATCGACCGCCGCGGCCGGCGATGAGGTCAAGATCGGCTATGTCGATCTGCATCAGGCCCTGGAGCAGAGTGAAGAGGGGCAAGAGATCAAATCCCAGTTGGAGCGGGAGTTCAATCAGCGTCAACAGCAACTCGATCAAAAGCAGCAAGAGGTGATGCAGAAGCGAGAGCAAATGGAGCAACAGGCAATGATGCTCTCCGATCAAAAGCGCCAGGAAATGGCCATGGAACTGCAGCGCGATATGCAGGAACTGCAGGAGACCTACCTGACATTGCAGAACGAATTGGCCCAGCAGGAAGCGCAAGCCACCCAACAGCTCTTTGAGCGAATGCGAGCGGTCATCGAAGAAATTGGAAAGGAGAAGGGCTTTACAATCATCATCGAGCGCACGGAGACATCGGTACTTTATGCGGTGGATGGTCTGGATTTGACCTCGGAGCTGATTGAACGCTTCGACGCAAAGGAGTAATCTCGTGTCGATTGTGACAGCGGCCGCCGCGGGGCGGCCGCTTTTTTTTGAGCCGATCCACGGGCTGTTTTTGTGCAGGGATGCGGCATGAGTTGCCGAGAAAAGATAAAGATGGGCGTCCTGGCGCTCGCAATGGCCGTGGGAGGCTGCGATTGTGAGGAACAGGCTCGTTCACTGCTATACGGGGGAGGCGATAGCACTGAGGTGAAGGGGAGCCTCTCCGGTGATGATGGTGACGGGGATAAGAGAAACTGGGAGGTCGAGCCCAATGACTCTGCGCAGGATGCCACGCCCATCAGGTTGAGCAATGAGCGCCGTCCGATGTACGGCACCATCGATCCCGAAGACGACGTGGACTGGTTTTCGCTTCATGTCGATGATGATGAATCGTGGCTCGTGGAATTGACGGTGGAGCCGAAGGATTCGGAGCTCGATCTGGCGATCTACCTGGAGGTGCCGGGAGACGGCGATTGGGCTCCTTTGATGTACGACGTGGCCGGAGCGGGAGAAGCGGAGTCGATTCCGATGCTCGACGTCCCCTCCGATGGGCCCGGCGACGGGCCGCGGCGGTTTTTCATTGCGGGATCCAATGGAACCACCGGTGAATACCGAATCGATGTGCGCAAGCGCCTCTCGGCGGCGACGGTGGCCGTGGCGCCAAATGACCATCCCCATCTTGCTCCCACCCTGGAGGTGCCGGGCGAGATTCAGGGCTTTTACGACCGTCCCCATGACCGAGATGTGTTCTACGTCTCCGCCGAATCACTCAGGGCCGGTATCTACACCCTGGAATTGAGCGCCATTGGTGGGCTATCGCAGACCTTGCGCATCTACGGAGACGAGGCACTCGAGACCCCACTGATGGAGATTCCCGTGGGCGAGCGAGTGCCGGCGGTGATTCCCAACCTGTCATTGCAGGCCAGGCAGGGGGAAGGTCTGTATTTTGTACTGCAGGCCGGTGAGTCCTTCGACCGACAAAATGGCTATCGCCTTCGCCTTATCGAGCATCCGGTGGAGGGGGACTACGTAGTCGAACGGGAGCCAAACGACACCGCCGAGACCGCACAGCTCGTGGAGCTCAATGAAGCGGTTCGCGGCTATATTCACACCGCCGGTGACGTGGACCGATTCCGTTTCGTCATCGATGAGCCGCAAGAATTGGAGGAGTCACCGCAAGAGGAACAAGAGGAGGAAGAGGAATTCGATGAATATCGTCAACCTCCGGTGGGAGAAGAGCTCGAGGAGCAGCAAGTCGACGAGCCGTCGGAGGTGATCGACCCATGGGAGGCGGTGCCCGACAAAGAGCGGCCCCATCACGTGGTTCAGGTCCGACTGCGGCCACTGGGTGATGCTCACCGATTTGCGATGCGGTGGCTCCCGGAGGACGGCGCCGACGGGGAAGAATGGGAGGTGCGTGCCGGCGTGACCGACGAAGAATTGGTGATCTGCAATCAGGTGTTAGAAGCTGGCCGATACGATGTGGAGGTGCGATCGCTGGAGACGGAGGAGGGGTTTCGGACTCGCTCCTATGATTATCAACTGGAGTTCATCGATATCGCCGGGATAGAAGAGCTGGAAATTGAACCCAATGATACACCGGAACAAGCCGATCGGTTGCCCGTGGGAGAGTCGCGCACCGGCTTTATCGCCACCGAAGGGGACGTGGACGTCTACGCATTTGTCGTCGGCCCCGATGAACCCTATGAGGAGGCACCAGAAGAGCAGGCACCAGAAGAGCAGGCACCAGATGAGGAGAGGGCCGCAGGTGGCCAGCCTTCCAGTGGCTGGGAAGCCCCGGAGGTAGAACGAGTGGGTATCCACCTGCAGGCAAATAGTCTCAATCTCGGGTTTCGCCTCCTCGACGACGAGGGAGGACGGGTTGCCCATGTCAATGAAGCCGGCCCGGGTTCCGATGAGACCTTGCATATTGACTTGCCCCATGGGCTCTATTATGCCGCGGTCAGTGCGTCGTCCGGCTCGCAATGCGAACCGTATAAAATCGAAGTGACGTCGCAATAAGGGGGAGGCGATGGTGGAAGGGGCGTTTTGCGCCATATTGCGCGCTCCGTAGTAATGAATGCATTTCGTGAGGTATTTGGTGATGAAAGGTCCCATTCTGGTCGGCATAGCCGGTGGTACCGGGTCGGGAAAAACCACGGTTGCGCGTCGCATCCTTGCTTCCTTCGATGAGGAAGTCATTTGTCTGGACATGGATTCGTATTATTGCGATTTGAGCCATCTCCCCAAAGAGGCGCGACGCAAAGTCAACTTCGATCACCCCGATGCCTTCGATACCGAATTATTTACGGAGCATCTGCATCGGCTCAGTAACGGGGAATCGATCGACAAACCGGTCTACAGCTTCTCGGAGTCGGTGCGAACCGGGGAGACCATCGCAGTTCGTCCGGCGCCGATTATTCTGGTGGAGGGAATTTTGGTGCTCGCCGATCCGTCGGTTCGCGAATTGCTGGATGCCAAGATCTTTGTCGATGCCGACGACGATATTCGATTTATACGGCGATTGCAGCGAGATGTGGCAGAACGAGGGCGTTCACTGGATTCCGTTATCCAGCAATATACGGGAACGGTTCGACCCATGCATTATAGCTTCGTCGAGCCCAGCAAGCGCTATGCGGACGTGATCATCCCCCGGGGCGGGAAAAACGATATCGCCATCGCCATGGTGGTCTCGGATATCGAGGCCCGATTGTTTCGGATCAACGGTGTCGAGGGGCTGTCAAATGGAAACGGAGATCCAGCCCGTCATCGTGGCGACGAAAAAAAAGATCACGGCGATCACCGCCAACGCAGCGGCGATAGCGACGTATCGGCGTTGACGTCCGATGGGGCCGAAGTCGGTGAGGATCTGTGATCCGGAGGCGTCGGTGGTGGCCTCCTCATTCCATTTCCACTCGCCGTTCGGGCCTGCATCGGATTGTGTTGGCAGCGCTGTAGCGGGTGGTTCGTTCGATGGTTCAGCAATATCAGCACTAGGGGAGGGGATTGACTCGGCGAAATCGATTTGCTCCGAGGAATCCGGTGGAGTAGCGGAATCCGGGGCTGTGGAACCGGCCTGCGTGTGAGCGGTGTCCTTTTTTTGAGTCAATACGATCACCTCATCGTCGCTCGGTTCGTCGAGGACGGTGATAATCGACGACGTCGCCGATCCCTCGTCGGCGGAAAACCCGGTCGGTGGAGGTGCAACCCGCTCGGAGGATTCGCCGGAGACGGCGGAGAATGGAATCTCATCGCCCACTGGTTTGGCCCGTGCCGGAGAGAGCAATTCGTCGGAGGATCGGGCTTTCGAGGAGGGAGAAATAGGGGTTTTCGATTGCGCCCGGGGAATCGAATCCTCGGAGGATTCACTGAGGTCTGTGTCTGCCGATTGGGATTGGAGCGAGACGAAGCCCACGCTGGGACTGTCCAAGCTGGGACTCGATAATGCGTCGAGAAAATCTCGAGCACTGGCAAAGCGATCCTCCGGTTCTTTGGCCAATGCTTTGCGCACGATGGATTCGAATTCGGTGTTGCGCAATTCGGCGTTGGGAAAGGTGGGTACGGGGTCGAAGATATGGGCCCGCATGGTCCGCATCGGACGATCTTTGGTAAAGGGAGGACGACCGTTGACGATCTCAAAGAGGATGACTCCCAGGGCGTAGAGATCGGAGGTAGCATCGACGGTTTCGCCGGCGGCCTGTTCCGGCGACATATAGGCCGGGGTTCCCACCGTATTTCCCTGGACCGTCAGACTGCGACCGTCTTTGGGTTCCGTATCGGGATGGTGAGTGGCGAGCTTCGCGATCCCGAAGTCCAGAATTTTGACGAAATCCTCATCGTCGCCCATCTGGGTCAAAAAGATATTCTCAGGTTTGAGGTCGCGATGGATGATCCCTAACTCGTGGGCCTCTTGAAGGCTTTGTAGCGTCTGTCTGGCAATATTGATCCCCTCGGTCATGGAGACCGAGCGCTGTCGGTGGATCCGATCTGCCAGGTCTTCGCCCTCCAGGAACTCCATGACGATGAAGAAGAGGTCGTCCTGGCGGCCGTAATCGTGGATGGTGATGGTATTGGGATGGCGCAATCGACTGGCCAGCCGGGCCTCACGGCGAAATCGCTCCACCATATTTTCGATGGCCGCAAATTGGGGGGGCAGGACCTTGATGGCCACGTCGCGATCGATATTGACCTGTCGGGCGCGATAGATCTTGCCAAAACTCCCCTCTCCTATTTCCTCGATCAGTTCGTAACGATCCCCGAGAGTCATGCCGCTTTCGAGTTTCCCTTCGTGACTCATGAGCGTCGGAACGTCCGCTTGGAGAACTGGTGAGAGGGACAGCAGGCGGTAAAATGGACCGAGGCCCACATAGGTGTGCGACAAGCTGTAATTCGAAGATCGCTTCGACGCAAAGAATAGAGAAATTCGGCCCGAGTAGGCAAGGACGATGTCAATGGCGACTCGTCTCAAAACCGTTACTGCGGCGTCATGCCACGAAAGGTATCGCTTGATCGCAATTGCCAATTGTGCAGATGTCGCCTTCTTTTTCGCCGTTTCGGTCCGTGGACTGAGCGGTTGGGACTGGCAACAGGTATTGATATGCGATCAGCCGGGATAATTTTGCTCGGGACCTAATTCTCCGATGGAATCGGTGCCCTTCCACGAAGCTCCTCGAATCAAGGGGCCCAACGAACCATGCATCATCAGCCGAGGGGGTCGGTAGGGAGCCGGTGGACGATTTGGCCTGTCGTTGTCTTCGGCGGCCGAAAAAAAGGATTTCGTACGCGGGGGATGCTGGGACTGGTTCATAATATACCTCAATCGGTTGATAGCACTGGATGGCGTTGACGCAGCCACAATTCGGTGGCCACGGTCCTCCATATCGCCCACGAACCGCGTATGGGCTGCGACGTCGGACCCCGGCGATAGGCCTCGTAGGCGCGCAAGAAGGCATCGTTGTCAAAGGCTGGCCGCTGTGCCAATTGAGGCCGGGCGAACCAGCGATAGATGCGATGCGATGCCTTGTCAGCGAGCCCCCGTTCGACGAGGGGATCAAACCCCCCGATTTTGGGTCGTTGTACACAGTTCTCGGGGAGAAAGTGGGCCGCCGTGCTGCGAAGCAGAGCTTTTTGGCGTCCCCCTTCCACGAGATCCGTTGGGCGTGTATTTAAACTTAATTCCCAAAACTCAGCATCAAGAAAGGGAGTCCAGATTGGTCGCTGTGTACGGCGGGCCTCATAGGCCAGAGAACGCATCGCCCGCTCCCATCTCCAATGGTCCAGCCGACCAAGGCGCAATTGATAGAAGCGCTCGGTCAGCGATTCGGGCATTTCCCGGGGGGCATTGGGGATCGCCGTATCGAACCAGGTTTCGGGTCGTTGCCAGAGCGGAGTGGACTCCGGCCATTGAGGCAGCATGGCACGCACCGGGCGCAGTTGGAGTTCATCGACGAAGGCGCTCAATCCGGGACGAATCCAGTCCGAAAAGGATAGATGAGAAAACGCCTGGCCAAGTGTCTGCCAGTCGCGGCGATGCCACTCGTTTTTTAGCCACATC
>SKPJ01000032.1 GCA_007119595.1 Myxococcales bacterium | reverse complement strand
CCTGCGAAGAGGGACGTCGCCGCAGGGCCTCACAGAGTCGATCAAAAAACGGTGGAGACGCCGTGGCAGTGGTGACCCCGTGATCTTCGATCTGATCGAGGATCGCATCGCCGTCAGCGTCGGCGACGTTTCGAAAATCGATATCCGGGATGATCGTGGGAATCCCATTGGCCAAATTATTCAGGGAAAAGACTGGAAACGTCGGCATATCGACGTCGTCATCGCGATAGGGAAAAGCGCTGTTGAGCGCCTCGTGCTGGGCTGACAAAAAGCGATGGGTGCGATCCGCTCCTTTGGGCATACCGCTGGAGCCGCTGGTAAATGTGATCAACGCCGTGTCATCCGGTTGATTTGAATACAACCTCACCGGTCCCTCGTAGCGCAGGGTTTCCGACCAGGTTCGACGCGCCGGAATCACCCATACCCGGCGGCCCGTGGTCACAGAAACGGGAAGTGTCCGAAGAGAGCTGTCGAAGAGCCGAATCAGGTGGCTTTTTCCAACCCCAACAAATCCCGTGGGTTCGGCGTAGGAGGCAAAGGCGGCGATCTGGCGCGGACCCACCCAGGGATCGACGAAGACAGCGACCGCGCCGATCTCGAGAACGGCGAGCAGAATTTGATAGAGCTTTCGGCTCATCGGCACCATCACGATGATCCGATCGCCTGCGCGCACACCGTCGGCGCGCAGTCCAGCGGCCATCCAATCCGCCCGGGCCTCCAATTCGGAAAACGTCCACTCTCGAGGCCCCTCGGACGTGGACTCCACCAGAGCCCTACGAGCCGGATGCTCCCGAGCCGCCTTGCGCAGATAACGAACGACGTTGTGGCTCCTCGCACCTCTGACCATTCGTTGCCTCTAAGGAGTGAAAAAGTCTCGGCTCAACCCGCCCATTGATACAGAGCGTAGCGGCGCAGCACCCGCCCCAGGCCGCCATCGATCTTTATCGAGCCCTCATTTTCATCGTGGATCAGGCAGATATTCGCTCGCTCATATCCCGCGGTGGCGATTGCATCGAAGTATTTGTGCGCCATCGCCGACGACAACCCCTGTCCGCGATGCTCGGGCATAATGCCAATGGTCTTGATATTTGCCGTGTCCGTCCTTCGACGCATCAAAAACTTCGCCTTCGCCCAGAGTGTCTGGTCTCCGTTCATCGCCGCCACCGCTTGTGCGTAATCGGGGAAAACGAAGGCAAAACCGGCGTCCTCTCCGTGACGGTCGACGAGAAAAAAACTCAGCCTCCCGTCGAGAATAGCATCGGCACCGTCATATAATTTTTTGAAGCTATTGCGGCGCATCGGAGTGTATAGAAAGCCATCGGCGAAGATGTCTCGAACTATCTCGTAGACCCGATCCAGCGCAGCATCGAAAGTCCCCTTCGTCATCGGCTCGATTCGATATCCCAGCGCCCGCGCCTCGGCCCACCGAGGCCGGTGGCGCCGGGCGACTTCCTCGAGGTCATCGACGCGCCTGGAGTGATAGGTCTGCAGGATTTCAAATCCCGCCTGTTCCCACAATCCGGGATAATACGAGGGGTTGTACGGTTCCATCAAAAACGGCGGTTCGTCGCGGGGGCCGAGGCTCCAGCGATATCGGTGCCAGGTGTCTCCATTCATCGGCCCGATGACCACCTGTGAGCCCTGTTCGAGGGCCCACTGAGCGGCATGAGACAATAGTTGTGTGACCGCCTCCCGGTCATCGAGCGCTTCAAAATCCCCGATGGTCGCCACCGATTGGCCTTCTAATTGAAGCTTTTCCGGTCGTCGCACCACGGCACAGGCGACGTCCTCTCCGGGCCGCCGGGCCACGAAGATTCGCTGTCCCGCCGCGTACACCGGCTGGCGAAGTCCCCGCTCGAGCGTCCCCTCAAAAGGTGGACAATAGGCCTCGTCGGCGGCGTATACGCGCTCGCGCAGCGCCAGCATTCGCTGAACTGCTTTGTCGGTCGTGCCCTCAATTTCGTCGATCCGTACGCTCACGTACTTTCTCCATCGCTCGGAGGTGACTTGTTCAATCCCCGCAACAACAGGGGCAAGAGCAGAAATTCACCGATCATCGCCGCGGCGGCGGCGACGATCGTCAACAGGCCGAAGTAGATCACGGTCACCAGATCTGCCAGCAGTAACACGGAATACCCGGCGACGAGTACGAGCGTGGTGATGCAAATCGCCGGTCCCACCTCACGCATGGCTCGGTCCAAATGATCGGACCAATCGCCGCCATCTTGTTCGGCTCGTCGCCACGAATGCAGAAAATGGACCGTGTCGTCAATCGCAACTCCGATGACAATGGCGGCGACCACGGCGGTCACGGCATCGAGATGAATCCCCAAAAACCCCATAGCCCCCAACATGACCAATACGGGAAATAGGTTTGGAATCAGGCTGATGAGTGCGAGCCGCGGCGATCGGAGCCACAACAACATCAATAAAAAAATCAGCAAAACCGCGATCCCAAAACTGCGAATCTGGGAGTCCACAATGTGATTGATGACCGTCGCATATAGTGGGAGATAGCCCGACGGTCGAACCGTGGCGGCGTCTTCGAACTCCTCATCTGCCATTTGCTGCAATTCGTCGATGGTCTCGGCGAGCTTGGAGGCACTCATCATCTCCACGGCAATGGTGATACGACCCAGGCGTTGATCCGCAGAAACCATTCCCATCAGCTCCGTCATCGATTCATCGCCGTGACCCAACTCCACGAATAGCTCCCGCAGATCGGCGACTTGCTCCGGCGACAGGGGTTGTTCTCCGACATCTCCCAGAAGCTCCTCTGCGACGAAGCGATACAACTGCCCCATATGGAGAGCTGTACCTGTTCGGTCGTGGGCCTGGGCGCGACGGGCAAAGGCGGCACTTTTGTCCAACAACTCGGCTGACTCCACGAGACGATCTTCATGAGGCTCGTAAGTCCACTCCAGGGGGATATACGGCCCCAGTGCATCCTCCAGTGCTTCATCATCTTTAACCACGTCGTGGTCGGCGGGAAGAAAGCCCAGGGTATACGTGTCGGCTGTGACCTTGGAGGCGCCAACGGCCGAGACGGCGATGACCAGTACCAACCCCAATCCGACAATCCGCGGCGAATCGGTGACCCATCGTTTCATCAGCGCCAAAAACGCCTCGACAGCGGGCAATTCTTGCACCCCGTCGCGCCCCCGTCCGTACAGCGCCACTGCCATCACGGGAATGCTTATGACAAACGCCGCGCCGACCCCGACGACGGCAAAGATGCCGAGTTGACGCACCCCCGCCAGAGACGAGCTGGCGAGCGCTGCGAATCCGGCCATCGTCGTCACCGTCGTCATCAAACACGGAAGTGCGGCCGCCCGGAGCGACTCGGCGAGCACGGTGGCGTCGTCGGCGTCGGGCCGGGCGCGACTGACGCGCCGATACGAAATTGGAAAATGCATGGCGTCGGCGATACCGAGGACCGCGATCAGCGTCGGCAAGAGCACGGTGATCATATTGACCTGTATGCCGAGCCATCCCATCGCCCCGAGAGCCGCCACTGTCCCTCCGGCGACGGCGAAGAGCGCCGCCAATACGAGCCGGACGCTGCGAAAAACCCACCACAAAAGGGCAAATATCATCAAGTAACCGAGGCCCAAAAAGATCCCAAAATCACGCTCCGTGAGATCGTTTAGCGCCTGATAAATGACCCCGACTCCTCCTCGTTGATAGTCCCGGTCCCCGAATATACTTTGAAGTACCTCCTCGATGTCGGTCAGAATACGGGGCCGCCGATCGTCGAAATCAGAGGTGGCCTCCATCTGGACCACCAGTGCATATCCATCGCCCTCATTGTCCAGAAGATGGCCTTCGATCAGTGGATGCGCGCGGGCCTGTTCGGCGAAATTGTCGAGTTCTGTCTCGGAGTCGGGCACATCACCCAACTCCAGCGCTATTGGGTGGCGCCGAGCCCCCTCCTCGCTGGTGGCGATCATCACGGACAACGCCGAATGGACCTGCTCCACCCCGTCGATACGGGACAAGAGATCCGAGACCTCGACCATCGTCGTCAACGCCTCGCGGGACAACCCACCAGCCGGTGTTTCGCTGCGCACAACGACGACTTCGTCGTTTCCGAAATTTTGCTGAAAGGTCTCGTAGGCCTCGAGATTTGGATCGTCGTCCAGAAACCACACATCCAGGGTGTGATCCGGCTTGAGCGACGTGGCGAGGCCCGGTGCCAACGCCGCGAGCACCACGACGACGGCAATAAGGACAAACCAGCGGTGCTTGACCAAAAGACCCATTCACTCGCTCAGGAGATTGGTGGAAAACGGCGGGCTCATCGAATTCATAATATGCCACGCAATCTACCCCACCCAAGATGGCAGCGAAAGGCCGTCGATCTACAGGCCAATATTGGAGCGTCACCGCACCGGGGCGTGTCGCTTTACCGGCCCCCACCCATCATCACTCGTCACAGGCGGTAGCGTCGGCTGTGCCATCGCATCCCGCGTCGTCGTCATCGCCCTTTTCTCGACTCTTGTGCGCATTCCATGCTCCGCTGCACAGCAGCGCCGGAGCGGCGACCAGGCATAAGGGACAGGCCACCGATCCAAATACCACCAGTCCGCCCACACTGGCAGCGCCCAGCGCACCGCCAGCGACAGTATGCTCTCGGGCCCGGCGACCAAAGTCACAGGGTTGTGGTTGTTCTTCATCACTCTCTTTACTCATGACTTCCTCGCGTTGGTGAAACCGACTCGTCTCATTCAAGAGTGATGCAAATCTCAGTCCAGAAACCGAACCCAAGGTCTCTATAACCAGATCAATTCACCGGAGATTGCCATCGACAGCGAATTGATCGCCACTCACGACCTGGCAGGTGGGCACCGAACGGCCAGATCCGAGTCCTAACCGGTCCGGCTTTTCCTTCGAGAATACGATCTGCGCCACGACGAACAATACCGGGAAGTGATCTACTCGTTCGTTTCACCTCGTTGCATCGATTGGCATCGGTTGAAACGACCAGTTAAAAGGACCGATGGAACCGACCTGCAATATCCAAAGCTGCATGTAGCAGATGAATCGTTTCGGCGGTCCACGGTGAATTTCACCGGTCGATCGAGTACGATGCGAGGCATTCGCGTTCACTATGCGCTCTATCGACCGGGTCTGACGTGCCCTTAGCGAAACTTGAACAACAACTCACTGAGGCCCTCGATAGCGGTGTTTGCTCGCTGCACTCACTCACCGGGGGCTGCGTTGGCGAGGTCTATCGTGCCGAACTGGACGGTGGCGAGACGGTGGTGGTGAAGGTCGACCGCGGCAAACATCCGAAGCTCGATATCGAGGCGTCGATGCTGCGCTATCTCGCCACTCACTCCGAGATTCCCGTACCGGAAGTGATCTATGGAGCGCCACAATTACTGGTCATGCAATACATCGAACACGACGGTCAGCCCGGGCCCGATGTCGAGATCGAGGCCGCCGACGCATTAGCCGCACTCCACAACGTCACTGCCAAATCCTACGGCTTCGATGACGACACGCTCATCGGCGGACTGGAACTTCCCAACCCTCGAAGCGAGAACTGGCCTGAGTTTTTCGCCGATCATCGCCTTCGAGATATGGCCAATCGAGCCGTCGAGGCCGAAATGTTGGATATCGCGACCTGCCGACGGGTCCACGGGCTGGCCGACAATCTGGAGCAATTCATTCCCAGTCCTGCTACACCGTCATTGATTCACGGCGACATTTGGGGCGGAAATGTGTTGATCAACCAGGGACATCTGGCCGCCTTTATCGACCCCGCCATTTATTTTGCCGATCCGGAAATAGAACTGGCATTTATCGATCTCTTCAACACCTTTGGCGAGCGCTTCTACGCCCGCTACAGCGAACATCGCCCCATCGACGACGCCTTCTTCACGCGGCGAAAAGACCTGTATAATATCTTCCCCCTGCTGGTCCACGTGCGCCTCTTTGGCGGCTCCTACGTACACTCCGTGCAGGCCACTCTTCGGAAATTCGGATATTGATAAATTGAGGGCATCTGGAAACGATGAGTACGATTCTTCCACAATATCTAAAATCACCCCGGTCTGCACCGAACCGTGCCCGTCATTGGACGAACTGATTCGGAGGATGGACTATGAACAGCTTTCGCATCCTGGCTATCGTCTGTGCCATCGTAACATTAACGGCCTGCACGTCGACCTCGACGATCACCTACGATACGGAGATCACCTCCACGCCTACCGGAGCGGAGGTTCGCTCTCTCGACGACGAGGAGTCTCTCCTCGGCTACACGCCGCTACTGTTGGACGGACAACTAGAGGTCAAACAACGCCCATCTACGGTCACCTGGACGATCCTCGGTCTGACCTTCATCTCCGGTCTCACCGCCGCCGTACCGGGTTATCTCTTCTATAGCGGCAATCTTGGAAACCCTGACAACCCATCGCGAAAACGCGGCGTATTCATGATGTCCGTTCCCGTGGTGAGCACAGCGCTCGCATATCCTTTCGCTCGAATGACGGATAATATGGTCATCTCCTCGTCGACCCCCGGTGTGGACCACGATATCAAGGTCGATCGGCGCTTTCGCAGTCCCTCCCAAGGTGACTACGTAGCCGCCCTTCCCAGAGCACGTTACGAGCTTGTGGCCGATGGATTCGTCCCGACTCCACTGCGGGTCATGCCCGGACAAGCTGCCGCCGTCGAGCTCACGCCTCGTGATCCCGGCCCCCCCCTCGCGAGCAGCAGCAGTGCGTCGCACGGCGGTGAATCTAGCGATCTGGTCACCGGTGCACCGCAAAACAACGCCCATGCCCTCGTCATCGGTGTCGAGGACTATCGCAACGTCACTCCCACACCAGGAGCACGAAGCGACGCCGAGAAATTCGCACACCTGCTCGAGGTCACCTTTGGGATCCCGTCACAAAATATCCACCTCATGATTGACGACGGTGCAACTCGAAGTGATATCTTTGCCGCCCTCGCTAGATTTCGGAGCAATGTGGACTCGGACTCCCGAATCTACTTCTTCTACAGCGGACACGGTGCTCCGGACGTGGAGTCCGGAGCAGCCTATCTTCTTCCCTACGAGGGACAGCCCGAATCAATCGAATATACGGGAGTGGCCATGACAGAGCTACTGGAACAACTCGAGAATACCGGCGCCGACGAAGTCCTGGCCTTCGTGGACGCCTGCTTCTCGGGCTCCGGAGAACGCTCCCAACTTCCAGAAGGTACCCGGCCCCTCGTTCCTGCTCGGCAGCCCTCGACCAAACCGAAGATCGCCCTCTTCTCGTCTTCTGCAGCGGCGGAGGTCTCCGGCAACACTGCCGGCGCCGACGAAGGACTCTTCACGCACCACCTCCTCGACGCTCTCGGTCGAGCCCGTGCTGACATCGACGGAAGCGGACGAGTTAGCCTCGCCGAACTCGAACAATACGTAGTCCCTCGTGTAACTAGAGATGCCCTGCGCTTGGATCGCACCCAGACACCGGAACTTCAAATCTCCGACGAAATGGGCAATCCCTCAGAGATTTTCCTATTGTGGGGATTGCCTAGCAATTGATGGCCTATCCGACTTCCGACTCGGGTTCGATCGCCAAATGAGAGGTTCTTCCGAGTTGCAAAGCGATGTCCCCTAGCTCCTCACGAAAGCGCCCTGGCAGGGCGCGCTCCGACAACGATCGTTACGTATTGCTCCGTGGGATGGATCGATCGATTTCCATCATCGAGCCGCACGAACAATGGCGAAACTCCTTAGCGCCCACAACAGAATCGAAAAAAAAACCTTCAAAAAGACCGTCCAAAAAGACCGTCAGACCGTCGTCAGACCGTCCGACAGACGCGCACCAGCCTGCTATTCTGGGGTCATCTGGAGATCGAACCAACTAAAGCCGGGCTCACAT
>SKPJ01000421.1 GCA_007119595.1 Myxococcales bacterium | reverse complement strand
TCCGCCGCCGCCTCCTCCACCGCCACCACCGCCGCCGGAGCCAATTTCTACGGAGTCGTCGGTGCTGTTATCGCTGTTTATCCCGGGGCCCTCGTATCCACCCGGGGCTCCGGATTGGCCCGGGCGGCCGTCATCGTGCCATCCGTCATTGCACCCCCCGCGGTCACCGCCGACACCCCCGTGCTCTCCTCCTCCTTCGCCTCCGTTACCGCCGGGGCTGCCGTGTTTCTCCGATCCACAAACGGTGGTCCCGCCTCCGCCCGCTCCGGGGTTGTAGCCGGGCCCTCCGGGACCGGAGGCTCCATGTTCCTCGCGGCGGTGTCCGCCGCCGCCACCGCCGCCGCCTCCACCGCCCTGAAACCCGGCGCCGGAGGCATCGAGGGTGCCTTCGAGCACGATAATAGCGGCGTCCACTCGCAGCCTTCCCTTATCTCCGTCTCCTGCTCCCGAATTCATGGGGCTGGCCCGCACATTGTCGCCAATGAGCACTGCCTTGTCGGGGGCGGAGATCTCTCCCTCAATCTCGGTATCTGCAAGGTGCTGGATACAGCGACCGTGATCCTGCAGACATCCCTCGGAACATTCTGTGAAGTCCCACGTCTGGCCATCTGCCGAACACATCTCGTAACCACCGCCGCCGCTGGCGCACCGGCGCGAATTGGGCTCGCATACCGGTGGTGGCTGCTCCGATCCATCGGGTTCGACATCCGTGTCGCCCGTCTCGGTAGAACCCGTATCCGACGCACCTGTATCTGCCGCATCCTCCATCTCGACAGCGTCCGTGGGGCCCCCATCCTCGGCATCCATATCGACGGGGATACCCACATCATCGTAGCCCGCATCCCTCGATTGGGTATTGAGCCCGACCGGGCTGGCGCTGCAATGAGTGCCGCTCAAAAAAAGACCACCGCCGTCGACACAAAAACGTTCTCCAGCACAATCTGCGTCGGTCTCGCACTCATCGGAGAAACAACCGATGTGGAGCAACGCGGCAATGAACACTAAAAAGGTCGGGAGATTACGGATCATCGTTAGAAATTCTCGTTCAGTTGTGCCTCGATAAGCTCATCAACAATACCATCTGTGCATTGAGGGATCCCAATTGACGTCCCGCGAAGACCTACTACCAGCCAACTCTTCATAGCCTACACGCTCGGAAAGTTAACTGAAATGCGGCACCAGCGAGATGATAGCGCCAGGCTTCGGGTCGATTCGAGCGCAGTCGTGAGCCAAACCGCTTAATAGTACAACCTTACGTAGTTCCCATCCGGAAACCCCACGAATTTCGCAATGACCGGCTGAAATTGTGATCTGACTATCCGCTCAACACTTGGAATAACCTCCGGATATACCTTCGATTTCGCGAAATAGTCATCTCCACGATTTCATCGCTGCCCTGCTCAGATTCGGAATTTCCGATTGAGAACTACTTAGCGCGTGAGACCAGTCAACGAGGCGCCTGTGTCCCCTCCGACGAACGCTACACAGCGCGTTCGCCACCTCACGGAGGAGGCGCATTCGGGCTTCCACGAAACACCAGAGGTTGACGTTGGGGAACTCAACCGACGGAGGTGGATCACACCTCGGCTCCCGATCACATCTTGCACAGACCACGGCTCGACAGTAATGATCGGACGCAATGCATGACTGTGCTCAGATTTTCCCGCGGACGATCAGGAGATATGATGAGGAGTAGATTACAGACACGTTTAGACAGTTTGAGTCGCCCCCTATTGGTGTTCGCCATGGTGGCCACCGCAGGAGTGTTCGGCCTCTTTGGCTGTGGCGACGAGGACGCCGCAGTCTCCGTTGAACCCGCCACTCTCCAGTTCCCGGTACTGATCACGGGCGATGAAACCGAGCTGTCGATCAATATCGAGAGTACCGGCGAAGACCCACTACTTCTCGAACCACCACAGCTCGTCACGGACGAAGATGGCAATATCGAGGACTTCGAAATCACCGACGGGTGGTCCGGCGACCCCCTGGAATTGGAACCCGGTCAGATGCGACAACTCACCGTTCGCTATCACCGCCAATCACTCGGCGATGCCTGGGGAGCGATTCAGATCGGCACCAATGTCGTCGGAGAGAGCGAAATCGAGATTCCAATTTCGACTCCCAAATGACTGGTGTACAGGTAGGGGCAAGCCGCACCGGATATTTAATATTTAGTCGAGTAAGGGGCAGAGTTTTCGACATCGAAAACCAATAAAATTATCTGGTTTCGGTGTCGATGCAGATATCAATAGAGCAGGTCGCGGTACTTCTTCAACTATCAGCTCCCAGAAATGCCCCAGACCCTTGCCACAGGAGCCCCCAATGATCGGTGCCATCAGTGGAGACGTCATCGGATCGGTTCACGAGGCAGCGGGGACGAAGACTAAAGAGTTTCCCCTATTTACGCCTCACAGCACCTTTACGGACGATACGGTGCTCACCGTCGCTGTTGCCGACGCCTTGCTCCACGATCGGAGCCATATCGAGGTCTTTCACGAATATGTTCATGCGTACCCGGACGCCGGCTACGGCGGGCGATTCATCCAGTGGGCCATGACCCGGTCGCACGAGCCTTATAATAGCTGGGGAAACGGCTCGGCGATGCGGGTAAGCCCCGTGGCCTACGCCTTTGAACCTGTCGAAGAGGTCGTCAAAGAAGCCGAAAAGAGCGCGGCGGTCACCCACGACCACGAGCAGGGAATTCGCGGCGCTCAGGCCACGGCGGCCGCCGTATTTCTCGCTCGCACCGGCGGCGATAAAGAGCGAATTCGCCACCACATCGAGTCCCAATTCGGCTACGACCTTTCACGACGTCTCGACGATATACGGACGACCTACGGATTCGATGTCTCCTGTCAGGGCTCGGTCCCGGAGTCGATCATCGCCTTTTTGGAATCCGCCGACTTCGAGGACAGCCTGCGAAACGCCATCTCCCTGGGCGGCGATGCCGACACCATGGCCTGCATCGCCGGCGCCATCGCCGAACCCTTTTATGGCGGCGTCCCCGACCGAATCGCTGGGCCGGTTTTAGATCGACTCGACGCCCGATTGCGCGAGACGGTCGCCGAGTTTCGAGAGTGTTTCGATATGCCATAGGGCGTTCGAGGGGCGGCAGTATGTGAGATTTTTCGGATCGGGAAAGTAGTGCCCACAACTTCTCGAACTCTCTGTACCGGAGCGAGTCTTTTGCAACGTCTTACGAACAAGATAAAGTGATGGATACAGTTTTTCTGGTAGTCCTTATAACGCCGTGAGCAGAAGTTGATGGAGAAAGACTGCAAAGTTGAGTGTGCGTCGGACAAGGCGCGGCGACGAGGCGATGCGATGTAGCATCGTCGAGTGAGCCGCAACGCCGCTTCGACGTGCTCTCGGCGCGCAGTCGCTTCACTCAACTTCTGCTCACGGCGTAGTACCTCCGTGGAGGAAAATTCATGCGAGCCACCCTCTTATTTAGTCTCTTGACGTTGTTCATCCTCGGCGCCTGTAGCGATTCCGATGAAGAACAGGCGTTCGACGTGGGGGTTGAGCCCGTCGAAGATGCCCCCGTCGACCCATCAAATGATGCCGGTTCGGAGCCCGGAGACGACATCGGTTCGGAGCCCGCAGACGATACCGGTTCCGAACCCGGAGACGACGCCGGTTCGGAGCCCGCAGACGATGCCGGTTCCGACGCCTCGGAGGACACCGGTGAACCGGTGACAGAGGAGATAGTGCTCGACGATCAGGGGGCGGTTTGCCTCGGCATTGGGGAGAGCCAGCTCATGGACTTTCACGGCGATCACGAAGGTCCCCCAATGGAGGTGGGAAGTACTGTGGAGGTCAATGTGATGCTCGATACCTGTCTGGGAAGTTGTGACATCAGTAGCGAGAGCGAGTGTCAACTCCACGACCACGGAGATGGCGTATTTGTCGTAAGTAGTTCCGGGGCCTACACATCCACCTCACCCTGCCCTCCCGATGATTCTGTATGTTCTAATTTGGTGGCCCACTGTGGCGAGATCGAAGTCCATGATGAGAGCTTTGTGGTCCTGCACGGCGACCGCCATTATTACTGGGAGCCCGGAGATGAACGGGGCTGTGTGGAGGAGGGCGACGACGATGCTCCGATGCCGTTGGAGCGAAGCTTTGAGGACGAGGGCCGGATTTGCTTCGGTGAATTTGATGCCGGCGGTCAGCCCCAGGCGAATATGGAGGCGGGAGAGCCATTTCCGGTGACATTTAGCAAACAAGCCTGCCTTTCCTCCTCGTGTACCGAGGATATGCAGGCCCAATGCGTGATCGACATCGACGACGAAGCCGACGAGATCACCTTGTCGACGAGCGGTTCCTATTCCAATACGACCCACCTCAATGAATCCTGCACCGAGGATTGCAATGATTTTCACGCCGATTGCGGTCAACTCATGTTCCAGCAGGAGGGGGATTATGAGGTGCATCACGGCGAGGAGACGATTCAACTGACCATTCCCGGAGTACCCGTCTGCATGAGTATGTAGTGTTCGGGTGATTGTGTCGCCCGCTCGTGACGGTCCTGTGCGAGCTACGAGGAGGGAATTCGCGGCACGCAGGCCACCGTATCTCTCGCCCGTACCGGCGCCGACAAAGTGCGAATTCGCCACCGCGTAGATTCCGCGTGAGGTTTGCGGGCTATTGCATGTCTTCTGACCCCTTACCGGAGCGTGGTCATCGTCGCCAGAAGTTCTCCCATCAACCTGTTGATGCGGTGGTACTTCTGATCCCGGCGCTCCAATTTGGCGAGGAGGTCGACGCGTGTGTCGATCAGGGCTGCCGTTTCCGCTGCATCCAGGGAGCGTTCAATGGCGTCTTGTACGGCTTCTAACTCGCGGCGCAACTGGCCCGGCGACAGGTTGCTCAGTTCCGTCTCCAATTGCCAGATTGTACGCAGGGACGCAAACCAACTGTGAACCGTTTCCTCCAGGCGTTCCTGCACGAGAGGATCGCTTTTGGTCGCCTTCCAGCGGGCAGCGGACAGGGCCGTAAACCGATGCAGCATCTGGCGCAGTCGGTGAGATTGAATCATCTCGTAGAGTTCGCGGGCCGATGCCTCCCAGGGGGGGCCGACGGGCGCCCGACGCTCGCCGCGTTCGATCTTGAGCAGCGGCCTGAAATCCCGGAGAAAGAAAAAGGTGAGTATGGCCGTGCTAAAGACCACCAGCATTGCGACGATCGAGATCGGCGCGGCGAAAAATTCGACGCCGAGAATGATATCAAGGATAAAAGCCGCGACGCTTGAAACGAGGGTCAACAGCGATACGACAAAGAATAGGGCAAAAGCGGGGGCGCCATAGCTGGTGGTCCACCGGCGAAGCTGTGATTTGAGAAATTGGAAATAGGGGACTTTCGTCCAATTTTCGGCAATGCTTGAGTCGATCCCGATCGTGTCCAGGTAGGTGGTCAAGGCGCGAGCATCGTGGTCGCTGAGCTGTCGGGCGACGATGGCCGGCTGTCTGGCCAGTCGGGTTGAGAGGTGGTCGATCGGAGTGGCTCCTTCGATTTCGTCGAAGAGCTCAGAAAGTGCTCGTTGCTGTGTCTCGGTATAGTGATCGCCGTGCGAAGGAGTTTGAAGGACGACGATATTGTCGCCGGCTCCTCCGAGTCGAAGTTGCCGCAGGCAACCGCAGCCGAGGCAGGAGATCAACTCCGGGATGCGCTGTTTGCCGCAGGCCACGCAAGGCTCGCCGATATGGGTCTCGGGCGGCACCTCCTCGGTGCTTCCATCCAGAAATGCCAACATGGCTCCGGCGGTCTCGAAGCGATCGATTGGATCCGTAGATGCGGCGCGGACGATGGCACGGCGAAGGGTGTCCGGTAGGTGGCCCAACGGGCTGTCGTCGATCTCGACGCCCTGGCGGTGGACGTCGACGAGTCGTCCAAGCGTCGAGGCACGAAAAGGCAATTCGGACGTGGCCGCCTCAAATAGACTGATGGCCAGTCCGTACAGGTCGGCCCGGCCATCTCCGATCGGTGATGCCAGAAGCTCGGGAGCGATATATTCCGGGGTTCCCAGGTGGAGTGACTCCGTCATGCTGGCGGAGTCCTGCCGGGCGATGCCGAAGTCGACGATTTTGACGTCTCCGTTGGGGCTTACGAGGAGGTTGTGCGGCTTTATATCACCGTGGACGATCCCCTGGGCATGTGCCGCTGCTAGCCCCTCCAATGCCTGCCTCGTCATATCGAGGAGCTCGTCGCCCTCGATGGGACCATCTTCCTCGATTCGGGCTTTAAGGTCGCGTCCAGGGTGATATTCCATGACAATCGCCGTCATCTGGTCGGTCTCGATGAGGTCGTGGACGGCGATGATGCGATCACAGTCGATCTGTTCGAGGAACTCAACCTCGCGGCGAAAGCGATCGACGATGATGGAGTCCTGGCGAAGGTGGGGATGGAGAACCTTGAGGGCTACATTCTCGCAGCGCTCGTGATCACGACACAAAAAGACCGTCCCCGTGGCGCCGTGGCCGAGTTCTCGAATCACTGCGAAGCGCTCCGGAGGGGCCAGTGATGACTTCGATGTTGTCTGTGCTTCAAAAGCGCTCTCCCATCGGGCGACGTCGGATTCCACTTCCGCCACGGCTTGATCGATATCTTGGAATGCCGAAGCGGCATCTCGCAGCTCCTCTTCAGGAGCTTCATGACCTCTGCGGGCCTGCAGATCATCGCCCAGGTGGGAGAGCCGGGATTGAGTTGCCAGTAGGTGGGCGCTTATCAGCGAGGATTCGAGCTCGGTCGTCTCTTCACCTATCGCTTTTTTCAACGCCTCGATGAGGAGTGGAAAGACGTCTTCTTCGGTCAGTGTCGTCGCCGTCGCGACCTCGTCAAGAACATCCAGGGTTTGCCAGGCCTGAAAGAGGATCGCCCGGCACAATCGCCGCGTCGGGCGATGCTCGATCGCTCCCAACGTGGGACCGATGGATTGGAAAACCCATTTACGTTTGCTCGGTTCTTCATCTTTCTTTGACCTTCTGGCACGCCATCGCCACAGAACCAATCCGGCGATGAGGAACAGGGCCCCTGTAATCAGCACCCACCGCTGATCTTGTCCAAGTGCTTCGTATACATCCAATAGATATGCCACGAGGAATAGAAGTCCGGTCGCCACGCCACAAAATGTCGCCATCAAGGCGACGAATAACCCCAGGACGACGGCTGTATTGAGATACTCATAAAGCTGGCTGTCCTGGCCACGTTCTTCTACTAGCGAGCGCCGCCAGGCCCATGGATCTAATTTCTTGGGCGTTGTCGGCGGCGCTTTCCCACATTCGATACAAACTGGCATCTCTTCCAGGGTTGGTGCGCCGCAGTGCGGGCAGTCCGGCACGTCAGAATAAAGGGATGCCCCCCATTGCAACTGTGTCCTCTCGCCCAGAAGCGCAAGGCGCAGCGAGCGGGCGGTGGGGAAGCGCTCCTGGGGATCAGTGTGCATCGCGACTTTCAGTGCTTCTGCAATATGGTCCGGGGTATCGGGCGCAAATTCTCGCACGTCGGGAGGTTCTTCTTCGCTGTGTTTGCGAATGACATCCAGTGGACTCAGGGCTTGGAAGGGTAGCTGTCCGGTCAGGGCCTGAAAGAGGATGGCGGAGAAAGCGTAGAGGTCGGCCCGGGCGTCGACGCGCGAGGAGTGTGCCTGCTCGGGAGCCATATACTCCGGCGAGCCGAGGATCATCGTCTGGGTGGTCAGGGCGACCGCGTCGGCCAACCGGGCGATGCCGAAATCAGTGACCAGAATGCTGTCCCGAGCGTCGAAGAGCAGATTGGAGGGTTTGAGATCGCGGTGGACGATGCCCTGAGAATGGGCCTCGGCGAGGGCGTCGAGCCCCTGTACGGCCAGATGAAGTGTGCTGTCGATGTCGAGTTTGCTCCGCTCTCGGAGTCGGTCGGCGAGATTTCC
>SKPJ01000158.1 GCA_007119595.1 Myxococcales bacterium | reverse complement strand
GGAGATCGACGAAGGCGAAGTCGTGGCTCTCGAAGACGCAGAGATGGCGTCGAGGGCACAGCTTTTCGTCGATCCCGATGCGTCGGATGTGGAGATTCGCCGAATCTCGGTCACCGAGGGAAGCGACGCCCATTATCTGTCGGTGCTCTGCCATGACGACGAGGTCGGTAGCCGCCGGTGGCGGCGCTACAGCGACCGCTGCGACGTCGATCTGGCGAGCGCCGCGCGGGCCATTCGAATCGAACCAGCCCTCGGCTTTCGCATCGCTCCCACGCCGCGAGGGTTTCGCATTATCGGCGATTTCGAGCAGGGAGAATATGAAATCGAGATCGCCGCCGGTCTGCGCACCGACGACGGGGCCTATTTAAAGCAAACCCACGAGGAGACGGTGGAGATCCCCGAGTTGTCGCCATCACTCTCTTTTCGCGCCGACGGGCGCTACCTTCCCCGAAGCGCTTGGAATGATCTGAGTTTTCATCACCGAAATATCGATGACCTGAGACTTCAGGTCCACCACGTCCCCGAGGAAAATCTGCCCTTTTGGATCTCCTCGAATTCCGACAACGCCAATCAAAGGACGGCGAACCGCGTCGTCAATACGGAGGTCAATCTTCCCAATGAGCCCGACGAAACCCTCGTCTCTTCGATCTCCATCGACCGCTACATAGGCGATCCACAACCGGGCCTATATCAGATCCAAATTCGCTCCGGTCGCGAAACGGCGACCACTCGGCTGCAGGTAACGGATATGAATCTGATCACCAAGCGGCACGAATCGGACCCCGGAAAACGCTGGGAGGAGCATATCGACGTATGGGCCGTCGACATGGAGAGCACGGAATCGATGGGCGGCGTCGACGTAGAGGCGATCCGCCCCAGCGGGGCCACCATGGCCCGATGCCGAACCAATTATACCGGTCACTGCCGTCTGGAGCTCACTCAGGACACCACCGATCCGGCGCCTCCGATGGGATTGATCGCCCGGCGCGGTGACGATTTGACCTATCTGAAATTCGACGAGGTCCGCATCGAGGACGGCGTCCAGGAGGTCGGTGGGCCGGCCTATCGAGAAGAACAGAGCTATCTGGCCACACTCTACGGCGACCGCGACCTCTATCGCCCGGGCGATGATTTTCACCTGGTAGGCGTTCTTCGGGACATCGATTTTCGAGCCGCCGACGAGAGCATCCCCGTGGAGTTGACGGTCATCGACCCCGAGGGAAAGACCGTGGTGGAGCGCAATGAAGAGACCGACGCCGCCGGCTCCTTCGGCCTTTCGTTTCCATTGAGCGAGGTAGCCCCCACGGGTCGATGGCGTGCCGAGTTGGAGGTGGGAAAGCGAATCCTCGAGACCTACTCCTTTTACGTCGAGGAGTTCGTGCCGGAGCGATTGGAGGTCTCCGCCCGGCCGACCAGAGACTATTTTTTGGCCGACCAGGAGGCGACCTTCGAGGTGTCGGCGCGCTATCTCTTCGGCGCCAGCGCCCAGGGTAGCGAGGTGGAGTTGAGTTGCCGGATGGTGCCCATCGACTCGCCGGCCACAGAAGGCAGCGACTACGCCTACGGCCCGATGGAGATCGACGAGAGTCGCTCCGTCATCGATCTGTCGTCGCGCACGGCGATCATCGACGAGGAGGATCGCGCCGAAGTGGGCTGTCCCAAGCCCGAACAGCGCCTCCGTGGGCCGATGCGCGTGGAGGCCACCATCTCCGTCGCCGAGGGCGGAAGTGGACGGACCACCAACGCCGCCGCCGATGGTTTGATCTATCCGGCGGCCTACGAGATCGGCCTGCAAGCCGATGTCGATGATGTGAGCGCAGGCGATCGGGTCAAATTCTCCGGACATATCGTCGATATTGACGGCGAACTCTCCAACGATGTCGACGATACGATGACCCTCGAATTTTATGATGTGCGGCGACATCGCTCCTGGCGACGACATCGATCCACTGGGCGATACCGGGTTCATAACGACTACGAGCTGATGCTCGAGCGCGCCGTAGACGTCGACGTGGAAGATGGAAAATTCGAGGTGGAGACCACGGCGGCCAACGTCTCCTATGCCTATTTGATTCGGGCCCGTATGGGCGACGCTCGAACGGATATGCAGCTTTCGAGGCGCGGCCGATTCTGGCGCTGGAGTGGTCGAACTGACAGCACGCCCCAGGCGCGTCGGCCGACAGAGGTCAATATCGAGGCTCCGTCGGAGGCCGCCATCGGATATCCAACAGAGATCGAATTCACGGCTCCCTTTTCGGGGCGAGCGCTGGTCACGGTGGAGACCGACGAGGTCATCGACATGGAATGGATCGACGCCGAAGAGGGAAGAAACGAGTGGTCCTTCATCGCCGATGGAGACGAGCCCAACGTGTATGTCGGGGTCTTTCTCATCCGCGATCCCCGCGAGGTCTCCCCCGATGCGTTCATCCCGGAGCGGGCCTTTGGAGCGATATCGATTCCCGTGGAGCGCTCTCAAATCGAGGCCCGGGTCAGCATGGATATCCCCGAAGAGGTTCGGCCCGGAGAGACCTTGAGCGTCGAGGTGGATACGGGCATCCGCGCTCAAAATACGATGGCCACCATCGCCGCCGTCGACGAGGGGATCTTGCAGTTGACGGGCTACCAGACCCCGGATCCCCTGGACGCGATGTGGACCGAGCGCTCCCTGGGGGTGCGAACATTCGACACCATCGGCTGGGCCACCCGTCTTCCGCCGATGAATCCCTCGTCGCGCACCGGCGGTGGAGCCGGCGATCCGGGCCAGCAGGAGGCTTCAGAGGGTCGGATCATGCCCTTTGAACCGGTGGCCCTGTGGTCGGGACCGATCGAGGTCGGCGATGACGGGCTGGCCCGTGTCGAATTCGAGGTGCCCACCTACAGCGGACGCCTTCGCGTGATGACCTCCGTCTTCGGTGCCGAAGAAATGGGAGCGACACAACAAGATGTGCTCGTCCGCGACCCCCTGACCGTGCAGACCACCTTTCCCCGGCATTTGACGGATCACGACGAGGCAAAGATCCCTGTATTTCTCACCAACCTGACCGGCGAGTTCCAGACCGTGGAGGTCGAAATCTCGGCACAGGCCCGGGATCTGCCCGGATATTCGCTCGCCGCCGATGGAAGTCATCTTCCGGTGATCGAATTTTTAGATGGCTCCACACAGACCGTAGAACTCGATGCCGACGAATCGACGACCCTGTATTTTACGGCTCAGGCCGCTCGCCCCGGCGGTGCTGCAGACGTAACAGTTGAGGCCCGAAGCCTCCAATATTCGTCGATCGACGAGGGGACGATTCCCTTTCGCCCCCGGGGCCCCACGGAGCGCCGCGTGGAGGTCGTCTCGCTCAACAATGATACGGCCAATCTCGCCGAGGGACTCGACGGGTGGGTCCCCACCACGGAGGAGACCACATTTTTCGCCTCTGCCCTGCCGGAACCGAGGGCCTTTGACCACCTGGAACGGCTCGTTCGCTATCCCCACGGATGCGCCGAACAAACTCTGTCCACGGCGCGGCCTCTGGTCTTTATCCCCGATCTGGTGGAGGGGCTCGATCCGGTGACCGTCGACGAGGGGGGAGGAATTCACTCCATGGTGGAGCACGGGATAAGCCGCATCCTGTCCATGCAGCGGTCCTCCGGTGGCTTTGCGTACTGGCCCAACGCCTACTCCGTGGCCCGATCCTGGGTCACCGCCCATGCCCTGCACTTTCTGATGGACGCCCGAAATCAGGGCTACCACGTGCCCGACGACCGGATTGAATCGGCCGCCGAGTGGCTGGGCGACAATATCAACAGCCGCCGGCGGATGGCCTATCAGCACTATGTGCTGGCCCTGGCCGGAGAGGCGAAAACCCAGGATATCCGAAAGGCCATCGACGACCTGCCGGACACCCCCAGCGGGCGAGCCCGGGAAAATGCCTATTTGCTCAAGGCGGCGCTCTATCTGTCGGGGGACCGAAGTTTTGCGGAGGATCTTCGCAATCCCCGGCTCGACCTCGACGAGGAAAACGGCCGCAGCACGGGTCGAGGCTTTTATTCGCACCGCCGTCAACGAGCGATGATGCTGGGAGTCTACGTCGAGCTATTCGGTCGCGATCAAAGTGAAGCGGGAGCCCGCCGCCTCGTCGATGCCGTCACGCGAGATATGACCAACGGCGGGCGCCGGGGACTGACGACCCAGGAGATGGCCTGGGCATTGATGGGCTTGGGGCAGTGGTACGACATGGAAAATGCCGACGACGTACAGGTCGCACTACACGTCGACGGACAGGAGGTACAGACCCAGCCATTGGCCAATAGCTATGGGTCATGGTCGGTGCGGGGAGCGTCGGAGTTCGACGATGTCTCGGTGCACGTGGAGCGCGGCGACTACGACGGTGAGTTGTCGATGCTCATGCGCAGCCGGGGAGTGCGCCACATTCCCACACAGGACGGCGGCGGAGCGGGACTCCAGGTCGAACGCACCTATCTCGACGCCGGCGGAGAGGAGATCGAGAGCGCTGAGATCACTCTGGGAGAGGTGATCTACGCCCATGTGCGATTGAAAAATACCAGCGGAGATTCGCTGGAAAATCTGGCCCTCGTCGACCGGCTTCCCGCGGGGTTGGAGGTCGAGAATCCGAATCTGGGTGCCGCTGAACTTCCGAATTGGGCCGAAGAGAGTTGGGAGACCGATCACGTCAACGTCCGCGACGACCGGGTCGAGATGTTCGGAGGGCTTCGCCGCCGCGGCGAGGTGGAGATGGTCTATCCCGTTCGGGCCACGATCTCCGGCCAGTTCTACGCCGCTCCGGTGGAGGTGGAGGCGATGTATGATCCCGACATCTGGGCCCGCGATGAAGCCGGGGAGATCCGGATCGGAGCTCCCGCTTCGGAGCTCATTGATTAAAGAAAAAACGGGGGGGAAACGCACCACAAATGACCATCAACAGCCTAGTCAAAGATTCCTTGGACCAAAGACCAAACCCAAAAAGGAAAATAAAATGAATCGCCTCCAAGAAAGGTCGACTCCCATCGCTGTTCCCCTCATTGGCCGTCTGGTTCGCTATCTCGCGATGGCAATCGCGCTCTCCGTGGTCGGCATCTGGCTCGCCATGTGGCTGATTCCCCTGCCGGAGCGCCTCGATGTGCCCATGTCGTCGATGGTCACCTATGCCGACGGAAAGCCGGCACACGTCTTTTTGGCCGACGACGACCGCTGGCGCCTCGAGGTCCGTCACGACGAGGTCGATCCGGCCTATATCGAGGCCCTCATCGAACTCGAAGATCGGCGATATTTCGACCACCCCGGCGTCGATCCGATCGCCGTGGTGCGGGCGGCGCTGTCCAATATCGCAAGTGGTCGCGTCGTCTCCGGAGCCTCCACGATCACCATGCAGGTAGTGCGCATGGCCGAGCCGAGGCCGCGGACCCTTCGCTCCAAGGTGGTGGAGGTCTTTCGGGCCCTGCAATTGGAACAACACTACAGCAAAGAGGAGATCTTGGATCTCTATTTGCAGCTCTTGCCTTTTGGTCACAATTACGAGGGATTGGAGACGGCTTCGTGGGTCTATTTCGGCCACGACGCATCGAGTCTGTCGCCGGCTCAAATCGCAACTCTTCTGGCCGTTCCCCAGGCCCCGACGGCGCGAATGCCGTCGCAGCAAAACGCCACTCGCTTGGCTCGGGCACGAAACGAGATCGCCGAATATCTGTTGGCGAAAGAGGCTCTTCCCAGAGGAATGCGCTCCGATCGACTCAGCGACGAAGAGGCGATGAAGGCCATCGAGCAAACACCGGTGCCCACTTATCTTCGGCGAATGCCGCGGGAGATTCCCCACCTGGCGATGCAGCTAAATCATCGATATCCGACGGCCAACACATTGCACACCACCGTCGATCGTCCTCAGCAGCGAATCGTCGAAAAGATGGCCGCTCGCCACCGCCACAACGTGGAGCGACTCGGCGGTGATCATCTCTCGGTGGTGGTCGTGAATCACCAGACCGGGGAGTTGAAAGCGGTGCTCGGTAATTTCGATCACTCTTCCAGCGCACAGGGACAGCAGATCGCGGCCTATGACGTACGCCGTTCGACGGGATCACTGCTAAAGCCCTTTTTGCTCGCTCACGCCATCGATGAGGGCGTGGCGGCACCATCGCAACGGGTCGTCGACGTTCCCGTCGATTTTGGGGGATATCGCCCCCAGAACTACGATGGAACCTACGATGGTCTGGTGCGTCTCGATGATGCTCTGGAGCGGTCGCTCAATATTCCCTTCGTCAATCTGTTGAACCAAATCGGCGTCGATGATTTCTTGATGACCCTTCATCGACTCGGCGCGCCCTATCCCGACGGACCACCGGAAAACCACGGATTGTCCTATGCCGTCGGCGGCATCGACGCCACCGTGATGGATGTGGCCACCATGTACTCCGCGCTGGCCCGCCGGGGTGACGCCCGCGCCATTCATTACCTCAATGGCGGCCGCAACGAAGCGGGGACGACACCCATGCCGGGAGCCTTTACACCGGAGGCGGCATATTTGGTGCGACAGATTCTACAGCGCCGCGATCGGCCCGATTTTCCGGGCCGATCTTTTCTGCGCGGACAACCCTCACCCCATGCCTGGAAGACCGGCACCAGCATGGGATTTCGAGACGCCTGGACTGCCGGGTTCGGCCCGGAGCACGTGGTCGTCGTCTGGGCTGGAAATCTGGACTATCGACCGGGGCGAAATCTGGTCGGCGAACTCGCCGCAGCACCCCTTTTCTTCGATATCATCGAGGCCATCGAGCCTGTCGAAAGGGGTCACTACGAGCCGCCTCCTGCGGGGTTGGAGTCCGTCGAGGTCTGCTCCTTTTCGGGCCATCTTCCCACCGGGGCCTGCGCACACACCGAAACCGTATCGATGCCTATTAAAAGTATCGCCACCGAACCCTGTCCGTATCACGTTCATATCGATGTCGACGAAGACAGTGGTGAAGCGGTCACGCCGGCCTGCCGAGGCGATCGCGTTGTGGAGACCAGGGCCTTTGTGGAGCTTCCCTCGTCGGTGCGAAGATTTTTCGATGTCGCCGGAGACGCCGGGAGCACACCGCCAGAGTACGCCCGCGAATGCCGCTCGCGGCGCTCCGGCTCTGGTCCTCGCGTCGTCTCTCCACCGGGCGATACGACCATCACCTTGATGGGCGGCGTTCCCAAAAGTGCTCAAAAAGTCCCCCTGGAAGCCGTCTCATCAGGTCATGGCAGGCTAAATTGGTTCGTCGACGGCCGATTTGTCGGCCGCGTCGACAGCGGACAGCGTCTGTGGTGGGAGCCCCGGGTCGGAGAGCACGAATTCGTGGTCACCGACGGCCACGGTCGGTCCCAGAGACGAATCGTGAATGTGGAGTAAGGGTTTTTCTCACTCTTGATATTTCTTGAGCCGATAGTACAGGGTGCGCTCCGAGACCCCCAAAATGGACGCCGCGTCGGCGATGCTATCCGTGCTCTCCACGGTGCGCAAAATAGCGATCCGCTCCAGCTCCTCCAGTGACATACCCGGGATCTGGAATTCCTCGTCGATGCTGGAAGTGGCCTCCGATTGCACCGATTCCTTGCGAAGGTAGGGGGGGAGACCGCGAGGTGTGATCTTTTGATCACGCATGGTCACCGAGTGGCGTGCCACGTTTTCCAATTCCCGCACATTGCCCGGCCAATCGTGGCGCATCAACAATTGCAGGGCCTCCGGATCGGTCTTTATATCTCGCCTTCCTTCGTCGATGGCGCAGATCTGAATAAAATGCTTCCACAGACGATGAATATCGACCCTTCGGGCCCTCAGTGGTGGAAGCTCCACGTGGAGGACATTGAGTCGATAAAAGAGATCTTCGCGGAATTCATTTTCCTCGACTTTTTGGCGCAAATCGACATTGGTGGCCGCGATGAGGCGGACATCGACGTCGATGGTCTCCGTACT
>SKPJ01000560.1 GCA_007119595.1 Myxococcales bacterium | reverse complement strand
GACATCAACCAGGCGCTCACGCGGCGTCGCGGCCACGGAGCCTCCAGGTGGTCACGCCACGTCTTGAATCCCGCGGTCATGCACCATGCCGTCACCAACGCCACCGGAGCCCCCACTCCGATGTGAATGGGGATCATCCACGCCTTGACGTGGGGTTCCGAGATGACCGTATATATCGCTTCCCCACCAAAAACCGCCGTCGTGGCGACGAGGAAAACCCCGAGAATATGTCGTGGCAATAAACCTTTCATCGGTCCCGATCGATAATATGAGTGTGTCGACGAGAAGATAGAAGATCAGTGGTGGAACCTCAAAGTACCGAACCTGAATCTTTTGCCCTAATATCGCGTCCGACACACATTGATGGCATTGAGGTTGGCGACAAGGAGTGCGCAGTGGCTCGACGTTGGAATGATTGGGTGGTGGCCGCATTGGCAGTGATGGTTGTGAGTGTCTGGTCCGTCGACGCCGTCGCCCAGAACACTCGTACCGCCGAGGTTCCGGTGCAGTTTGGAATCGGCCCTGCGGCCTATGTCTTCGGCGGGCCCACCTTCGATGAACCGGGTTGGGGTGGGAAATTATTCGACGATCAGCCCATTCATACAGGGCTTCGGCTGCGTATGACGGCGGTCATCGAATCGGAACTGGTCGAGGAGCACCCCGGTATGGTGCCCGGCCAATACCACAGCCATATTGCCAGTGCCGGGGAAGTTCGCTACGCGCCGGCCATCATTTCGCTGTTGCCCACGTCACTGTATTTGTCACCGTCGATTGGCGATGCGTCGGTCTGGGGCGCGACCTGGTCGCTCATCGGGTTGGGGGTGGCGTTTGCCCAGCGCCCGGTGCGCCCCAGCGGGCGAGCAGCACTGATCACCTCGGCGATGTATGTCAGCTCCGATGCCGTGGAGTCTCCCTATGTCTTCGCCCGACCCGGTGTGGAGATTCAATTCGATCTCGAAGTTCCCCTCGATGAGCGATTTTTAGTCAGTGTCGGGTTTTCTTCCCAGGTTTATGTGCCCCAGCTTTTGGAGGGTTCGTTTATGGAGATCGGCGGCTTTGACGAGGACTCGCTCTGGCATATCGGTCAAGTTTATCTGCAAGGCCATTTTCGCTTTCCCTATTCGCACCAGTACAGCGTCCAATAAGCTCGACGCTCAAATCAATTCGCGTCCCTTTGGAGGTCTATTCTTCGCCGTGTTTGGGCGGTCTGGGTATGGTCTCCGATGAGGCGGGCTCGTAGTATCGGCGATCAGAGAGGGCGTCGGGAAGATAGTTTTCGCCGGCCACATATTGTCCCGAGAAATTATGGGGGTATTTATATCCCCGGCCGTGGCCCAATTTTTTATGCAGATCCGTGGGGGCATTGAGGAGTTGTTTGGGCAAGGGGAGATTTCCCTGTTTGAGCACGTCTTTTCGAGCCGCCGCATAGGTGGTCAGCGCCGAATTGGCCTTGGGAGCACAGGCCAGATAAATGGCGGCCTGAGTCATCGGGAGAACACCCTCTGGGAGTCCGATAAAGCGAAAGGATTCGGTGGCGTCCAGGGCTACCCTGAGTGCTCGGGGATCGGCGTTTCCGATATCCTCGCTGGCGAAGATGACCATGCGCCGCAGGATAAAGAGCGGGTCTTCGCCTCCCTCGAGCATTCGGACCATATAATAGGCTGCAGCGTCGGGGTCGCTGCCGCGCATGCTTTTGATGAATGCGCTGACCGTATCGTAGTGCTCTTCGCCGTCTTTGTCGTAGCGGATGACCCGTCGCTGAAGCGCTTCTTCGACATCTTTGGTGTCGACCCGAGCGGGCTCGGCGCCGCGGTTTTTGGCGGCCACCGACGCAAGCTCCAGAGTATTCAGCGCGGTCCGGGCGTCTCCATCGGCGGCGTGTAGGATGGCGTCGCGAGCCCCCTCATCGAGTTCGATATTATCAGCGCCGAGTCCCCGCTGTGGGTCGTCGAGCGCCCGGTCGATAACAGCGCCCAGTTGTTGCTCGGTCAGCGGCTCCAAAACCAGGGTCTTGCAGCGCGACAACAGCGCAGAGTTGACCTCGAAGCTGGGGTTTTCCGTGGTGGCGCCGATGAGGATGATGGTCCCGTCTTCGACGTGCGGCAAAAGGGCGTCTTGCTGGGCCTTGTTGAAGCGGTGAATTTCGTCGATGAATAGCACTGTCGGCTGACGTAGCATCTGGCGCAAATCGTCGGCCTGCGAAACGGCGTCGCGGACGTCACGCACGCCGCTGGATACCGCTGAGAGGGGATGGAATTGGGCACCTATATCTTCGGCGAGAATCCGGGCCAGCGTAGTTTTTCCGCAGCCGGGAGGGCCCCACAGGATGAGGCTCGGCAGGCGGTTTTGAGCCAGCGAAGTGGCGAGGATCTTGCCCTGCGATAGCAGATGCGTTTGGCCGACGAATTCATCGAGTCGGCGCGGACGCATGCGCTCCGCCAGTGGACGGGTGGTTGCGGAAGTACTCACGTTCAGGAGGGCTTGATATTGGTGCCCGACGCGGAAGGCAATATTCTTCCGGCCACCCGGTTGTGGGCGTCGACGTTGTGCTCCTCCATCAATTCGCGCCGCATCGCTCGGCATTCGGCATGGTTGAACGATTTATCGGGGTGAGCCTCGCGAATCTGGGCCTCCAGATGCTGCGGGAAGTCGATAAACGACGTCTTGTAGGACTCGCACATCGGACAGTTTTGTTTGGGCTGTCCACCTTCGTAGACAAAGCCACAACTCTTACAGGTCCACAGCAGTGCCTGCATAAATGGTTGGTACGTACTCACAGCGGATTCCTTCTCGGAAAGAGAGCAGATCATGGTTTGGTTGAAGTCAGCTCGGTTCGCAAAAAAGCGAAAAGCGTCGATTTTACGGCACCGGGCATCTCGACGGTGAGCGCCCGTCGACAGACGGTGGCCGTCTTCTGGTAGGACTCGATAAAGTCCACGCAGGGTGGGCAATTCTCGAGGTGCTCTTCGAGACGCTGCTCCTGTTCCACCGCGAGTTCACCGTCGAGATAATCGACCAATAAGTCGACGATTTGGTGACAGTTCATGGTCATAGTCACTCCAGGTATTCGTCACTCGTTGAGGGCCGGTTCCGGTCGCGTTTCAGCGATGGGTTCCAGATAGGGCTCGAGAAATACACGCAACTTGGTGCGGGTATCGGCAGAGATGGCCTCCGGCCGGGTCATGATCGCATGTTGCAGGGCGCTGTAGACCTCGCATTCCTCTTCTTGATCCAGGGGAATGGCCGGGATCACACGAGCCAATACACGGCGGGCGTTGGCGATATTCTTGCGCAGGATGGCGAGAATACTCTCGACCTCCACATCGTCGTCATCCTTCCAGACGTCGTAGTCGGTGGGAAGGGCGATGGTGGCATAGCACATCTCGGCTTCTCGGGCGAAACGGGCTTCCGGCATAGCGGTCATCCCGATCATGGAGGCGCCCCAGGAGCGGTGCAACTCGCTTTCGGCGCGGGTGCTGAAGGCCGGTCCCTCCATACAGATATAGGTGCCGCCGTCGTGAAGCGGGATATTCTCTTTTTCGACGCAATCCACCAGTACGTCGCGCAGCATGGGGTGGAATGGGTGGGTCAGATTTACGTGCACTGCCAACTCGTCGTAGAGCGTGTTGGCCCGTCGGTAGGTCTTGTCGATGATATTGTCGGGAATCGCGAATTCGCCGGGTACGATTTCTTCGCGTAGCGAACCGACGGCGCTGACGCTGATAACCCAGAATACGCCCAGGCTCTTGAGCGCCCAGATATTGGCGCGATATGGGACGTTGGAGGGGTTGTGTTCGTGGTGGTCGCCGTGACGGGGCAAAAAGGCGACTCGTCGGCCCTTCAGCTCGCCGATGCGTATCGGAGCACTCGGTGTTCCGAAGGGAGTGGGAATGCTGTGGGTTGTCACATTCTCGAGTCCCTCGAGGTCGTAGAGTCCGCTTCCGCCGATGACGGCGATAGGTACGCGCTGGTGCTCCGATGTCATCGATCTTCCTCCAAAGATGTCTTCTCCGACGGCGTATTACACCCGAGTGTGGGCCCGGGGACGACGCGTCCCTTGTGATGCACCCTCTATCGGAGAGGTTTCAAATCAAATTCGAGCACCGCTCCACAGAGAAATATCGGGGGGAGCGATATGTGCCACAGTGTGTCTGCACACAAGCTCCATGTCCAGTGCTGACCAGCGGGAGTATGGCGTGCGGATTTTCGCCAATTTGGGCGGCAGGCTTGCGTCGTCGGCAGGGGACGATTATTTCTGAGGTGGTCCGAACTTGGTGTTTTCATGTCTTGCCGCTTTGACGAGGTGTACCGATGACGCAATCCCCGCTGACCCAGTTGTCCGAAGACGAGACGATCTTTCGCGATGCCGTGCGAAATTTTGCTAAGTCGGAGATCACCCCGTTGGTCATGGAGATGGACGAGGCGCAAAAGCTCGATGCGTCGCTTACCGAACAGTGTTTTCAGATGGGATTGATGGGCATCGAAGTCCCGGAGAAGTTCGGCGGCGCCGGTAGCTCATTTATGACGGCCATATTGGCCATCGAGGAACTGGCCACCGTCGACCCCAGCGTGTCGGTCTTCGTGGACGTCCAAAATACGTTGGTCAACAATGCGATTTTGCGCTGGGGGAGCGAGGCACAACACGAGCAATATCTGTCGCGACTGACCAGCGAATGGGTCGGCGCCTATGCGTTGAGCGAGTCCGGAAGTGGTTCCGACGCCTTCGCCTTGGCGACCCGGGCCGAAGACGACGGCGATCACTGGGTGCTCAATGGCTCCAAATTGTGGATCACCAACGGTGCCGAAGCCGATGTCTACATCCTTTTTGCCACCATCGATCCCGACGCGGGATACCGCGGAATTACCGCCTTTTTGGTGGAGCGCGAATTCGAGGGGTTCTCGGTGGGCAAAAAAGAGGACAAACTCGGCATTCGCGCCTCGTCGACGGTGGAACTCATCCTCGACGGTTGCAAAGTCCCCAAGGAAAACGTCATCGGCGAGGTCGGAAAAGGCTATAAGGTGGCTATCGAGACCCTCAATGAAGGGCGCATCGGCATCGGTGCTCAGATGATCGGGCTCGCCCGCGGGGCCTTCGACGCCGCCATGGATTATATGGGTGATCGCCGCCAATTCGGAAAGGCGATCGGCAGCTTTCAGGGAATGCAATTTCAATACGCGCAGCTCGCCACCGAGATCGAGGCCGCTCGCCTGATGGTCTACAACGCCGCCCGTCTCAAGGACGCCGGTAAGCCCTTTCTTAAAGAGGCGGCAATGGCCAAATTATACACGAGCCAGGTCGCGGAGCGCGTCGCTTCTAGATGCGTTGAATTTCACGGTGGCGTGGGGTTTACCAAGGAATTTCCCGCCGAGAAGTTTTACCGGGACGCCAAAATCGGCTCGATCTACGAGGGTACCTCGAATATGCAGCTTCAAACGATTGCCAAGCTGCTCGCCGATTGAGGATGCCCCAGGTAGCAGCGAAGAGTCGCCGGTGGGTCGAGGAATTTGGATGGTCGGGGGACCACGGCGGAATTCGCTTTCACGTCAATGGTGCTCAGCGCCAGCGGAAGATTCGACTAAGGAGTGATGATGAGGTGGAATACCAAGAGTTGGCGATGGATCAACTGGGGCGCCGTCGTAGCCATGGCCTTGCTGTTGTCGATGGGATGTGGAGATGAGGACGACAGCGAATCAAATGCCAGCGGCACGGAAGATAACGTCGGGGTAAACGACGGCACTGACAACGACGATGACAATCTCGGTGGATCGGGGCCCGGCATCACTGACAACGACGATGACAATCTCGGTGAATCGGGGCCCGGTATCGCCGAATGCCTGTGGGATGAGGAGTTCGTGGCGTGGGGCGATGAGGCACCCGATGGAACGGTGCCCGACGAGGTGATCGCCGTTGCAGAAGGAGTGTACGAGCTCACGGGCGGCACTACCTATCACGACGGTGAGGAAGGCTATACGGTCGAATTTGAGCGCCGTGGTGAGCACGCAGTGTATATGACTGAAAAGGAAGGGGGATGCGGAGAGCGCCTCGAACTTCCCGGGACCTTACAATTGATGAACGAAGGCGAGCAACTCAATGAGGAGTTTGCAGTCGAGGCCCGGCTCGGAGCAGGGGAGGCGGTGGAGGTACGCCATCGATTCGGTCCCGACGATCTCGAGGGAAGCTGGGAGCCCGTGCCACCGGAGGACACGGATCTACGTGGTCTGAGTGTGGAGGTGACATTCACCGAGGAAGATGTCACAGGACGGGTTCTCGTACTCTGGGAAACCAGCGACGGCGGGATCGCCTCGGCTGGCGAAGAAGAGGTGTTTTTCTGGTAAGCGTTCCAGCGTACCGATTCCGGCGCAGCGCTCGTTGTCGATGGGGCGCCGTGTGCAACCCGCGGAGAAATTGTGAGCCGGAAATCAATCCCGTCGGTGAATCAGCATCTTGATTCCATGTCGGGGATAAAGGGTGACCGTTCCCTCCGGTTCGACGGGGTGATTGGTCACCACGTCGAGCCGAAAGCGCTTGGTGATGGCGGCGAGGATCATCTTGGCCTCCAGCATCGCAAAGTCGGCTCCCACACACATTCTGGGACCACCACCGAAGGGAAAGTGGGCGTATCGCTCTGGGCGCGGGGCGTCGGGGCCGAAGCGGTCGGGATCGAACCCCTCCGGGTTGTCCCAGATGTCGGGGTTGTGATGCACGAAGTAGGGACCGATGGAGACGATGCTTCCGGCGGGGACGTGAAATCCGCAGATTTCGTCGTCTTCCAATGGCTCTCGCTCCACCGTCCAGGCCGGCGGATACAGCCGAAAGGTCTCGTCGATGACCTGCTCCAGATAATCCAACCCGGCGATCTCGGAGAAGGTCGGGATCTCACCGGCGACCACGTCGTCGACCTCGGCTTCAAGGCGGCGGCGAACGCCGGGATGTTTCGACAATAAATACAGGGCCCAACTGAGCAGATTCGACGTGGTGTCGTGACCGGCGATGATGAAGGTCATCAACTCGTCGCGGATCTGGTCGTCGGACATTCTCTCGCCGCTGTCCTCGTCTTCGGCGAGCATAAACATCGACAACAGATCGTCGTATTCGTCGGCCCGGCCGCGCCGCTCGTCGATCAGCCCGTAGACCAACTCCTCCAGTTGGTCGATGGCGCGCTGGACGCGCCGGTTTTGGGGCGTCGGAATCTGTCGCGGAACCTTGATGGGAGACATGATGCGTTGATTGACGTCTCGAAACAAAAGCACCATCGCCTCGCCGATCCAATCCGAATCACGACCGATATCGCGGTTGAATAACAATTTCCCGGCAATCGATAGCGTCACCTGTGACATGGCATCGGCGACGTCGACAGAGTCATCGGGGCCCAGGCGATTCCAGTCGGCGAGCAACTCTTCTGTGGTCTCTGCCATCGTCCGGGCATAGCTCTCGATTCGTCGTCGATGAAACATCGGCGCTACCAGACGGCGTTGGCGAAGCCACAGATCGCCCTCGGCGGTCAACAGACCGTGACCGACGACGGGCTTTAAGAAATTGTAGGTGACCGCTTTTTTGTAATTTTTGTGATTGTCCTGCAATACGTGTTTTGCAGCCTCCGGGCTGGAGCACAAAAACAGCGCGCGACTCGGCCCAAACGGAAAGCGTGCCACGGGACCGTAATCAAGGGCCAGATCGACGAAGGTGCGAAAGGTATTGTCTTTGAGGCGAACGAACCAACCCGGAAGTTCGAGCCCCGAGGGGCCCGGAGCTTGCTTCACCGTTGTCGTGGTTTGGAACATGGAGAACTCTCCAAAAAATAGCAGGATCAAGGAGGCGGTAATTTGTATCGTGTCATTTTCCAAAACCGGAGATCGCGGTACTGGTCTTGGGATTCATCGGGCGCTGCCAGGCGTATTCGAAGAGATAGGCGAAGGCCTCGACATGACGCCGGGCTTG
>SKPJ01000098.1 GCA_007119595.1 Myxococcales bacterium | reverse complement strand
GTTCTTCTTTTCCCACATATAAATAGTCATCGCTGATGGCGATGAATTGCTTGTTGCGGAAATTGCCCCAAAACGACGCCATCGAAAAAAAGCTCATCCCCGCCAAAATGGCGATGATAAAGCCCACGGTATAACCACCGCCGAGGCCCGGCCAAAACCACAAATAAAACGCGGTGATAAAACAAACTCCCCCAAAGATCAGGAGTAATCCGATGGTGGCCGGATTGAGCTGATAGCGAAATAGATGGCGCACCGCCGTCTCTTCGAGCGCCTCGTCGACGGCGGGACCGCTCAACAACTGAATCTTCGACATCGCTGCTCCCGGGTAGCGCGTGGCGTCGCTCAGATATCGAGATTTCGCACGTCCAGCGCGTGGGTTTCGATAAACTCACGACGCGGAGCGACCTGATCGCCCATCAGGACCGTAAATAATGAATCGGCCTCTACGGCGTCCTCGATCTGGACCTGCAACAGTGTCCGAGACGAGGGATCCATGGTCGTATCCCAGAGCTGATCCGGATTCATCTCTCCCAGTCCCTTGTAGCGCTGAATGCTCTGGCCCTTGCTACCCGCTTTCAGCGCCCGCGCCAAGACCTCCAGCAGCGCTTCGTAGGACTCTGACGACTTGCCGTCGTCGACGACCACGTGATCGCCAAGAGAGCGAAAACGCCGCCAGACACGGAGCAACTCCCCATAATCGTAGCTTGCCAATAATCCTCGATCGATGTCGGTGGTGATCGCCGTACCGGCCACCCGACTCTCCCAGCGAGCCGCATGGAGGTCGTCGCGAACCGGATCCACGACGATCTGCGGTGTTCGCCAGGGCACCGTGGTATGAGCCTGGCGCAATCGCTCCAAGATCTCCTGATTGCGAGATTCCAGCCGCTCCCGATCGGTGAGATCCTCCTCGGTCAACTCGGCGCGCACGACGCGCTCGATGATGCGACGATCGCCGCGCCGTTCCATCCGACCGATCACCTCTCGATATTGCAACAGGTCATCGATGAAATCCGCCAATTCGGCATCGCTCAAGGTGGTACCGTCAGCCCCATGAATGGTGATTTTATCCTTGGCCCGGGAGATGAGCCGATCGTGAAGCGTGCGTTCATCCTTGAGATACTCCACCGATCGCCCCCTCTTGATACCGAATAACGGCGGCTGGGCGATATACAGATACCCACGCTCGATGATCTCCGGCATCTGGCGATAAAAGAAGGTCAACAACAAGGTCCGGATGTGGCTGCCGTCGACGTCGGCATCAGTCATCAAGATGATATTGTGATAGCGCAGCTTCTCGATATCGAAGTATTCCTCGCCAATGCCGCATCCGAGTCCCGAGATGAGAGCTGAAATCTCGTTGTTCGATAGCATCCGGTCAAATCGGGCTTTCTCGACGTTGAGGATCTTTCCGCGCAGCGGCAAAATGGCCTGAAACCGACGGTCCCGGCCCTGTTTGGCCGATCCGCCGGCGGAGTCACCCTCAACGATATACAATTCGCTCTCCGAGGGGTCGCGAGATTGGCAATCCGCCAATTTTCCGGGAAGAGAGCTGACCTGAAGGGCTGATTTGCGCGCGATTTCACGGGCTTTTCGAGCGGCCTCCCGGGCCCGGGAAGCAGCGATCGCCTTGTCGATGACCGACCGCGCCACCGAGGGATTTTCCTCCAAAAAGATGGCCAACCGTTCGTTGATAACCGATTCCACCATTCCCTTGATCTCGTTGGAGACCAGCTTCTCCTTGGTCTGACTGGAAAATTTTGGATCCGGCATCTTCACCGACAATACAGCCACCAATCCCTCTCGGATATCATCGCCGGCGAGCGTGTCGTCGAGGATGTCGTTGGAGATCCCGTAGGCGTTGACCGTCCGTGTCAGCGATGCCCGCAGACCGGAGAGATGACTTCCACCGTCGCGATTTCGAATCGTGTTGGTGTAGCAGAAAATATTGATATTGTAGGAGTCGTTCCACTGAAGCGAAACCTCGACGACCACCCCTTCGTCCTCCACTTCCTGCTTGATGTAGACCGGCTCGTCGTGAAGGGGTTGCTTGTTTTTGTTGAGGTCTTTGACGAAGGAATTCACGCCCCCTTCGTAGCTAAAGTCGTGGCGTTTGTTGGAACGCTCGTCGATGATGGTGATATTGACGCCGGCATTGAGATAGGACAACTCCCGAAGCCGCTGCGACAAGGTGTCGAAGGAAAATTTGGTGGTGGCGAAGACCTCCGGATCGGGCTTAAACGTAATCGCCGTCCCCGTGGTGTGGGTCTCACCGATGGCCTTTAGCGGCTCGTCTGGAAGACCGCGCTCATAGCGCTGGTACCAGACCTTTCCATCGCGTCGAATCTCCATTTTCAGCCACTCCGAAAGGGCGTTGACCACGGAGACACCGACGCCGTGCAACCCACCGGAGACCTTATAGGAATTTTTGTCGAATTTTCCGCCGGCGTGCAACACGGTCATAATGACCTCCGCCGCCGAGCGTCCCTGCTCCTCGTGGTAATCCACCGGAATGCCGCGACCGTTGTCTTCAATGGTCACCGAGCCGTCGACATGAATGATGACGGTGATCGTATCGCAATAATTGGCCAGGGCCTCGTCGATGGCGTTGTCCACCGTCTCGTAGACCATGTGGTGCAGTCCCGAGCCATCATCTGTATCGCCGATATACATGCCGGGTCGCTTTCGCACTGCCTCGAGCCCTTCGAGCACTTGAATGCTCTCGGCATTGTACACACCGGGGATAACGGGCTTGTCGTCTTGCGGGTCGACAGAGGGGAGCGGATCTTCATGAGCCATGATACGTCTTCTTTTCGGGATAAGTCAGCGGAATGTGGCACTCAAACAAGCATTACCGAATACTAAAAATTCCATCTTGTTACGGGTTTCCCGATGGCCTGTCGGAGGGAGTCGAAGAAGGCGTCACATCGGGGTGTTTCCACCCGGCTGGGGAGCAATAGCGACGCTCCCGGCTCGGGCCGCCGGACCATAACATTCGCGCGCGCGAAATACCAGCCAAAGCAGGCGAAAATCGCCTGTGGCTAACAGGTATCAATCGCGTTGTTTCAACCGAGAAAAGTGATGGCCAGCGCGAATGTCTCGAAGCATTCACGGACGCTGTCGAACGGGGTTGCTCAGCCGACCGATGCCGTCGATTTCGACGCTCACCGTCTGGCCCGATCGAATGGGGCCTACGCCCGATGGAGTCCCCGTAAAGATCAGATCTCCGGGGAAAAGAGTCATCACACCAGAGATAAAGGCGATCACCTCATCGATGGCAAAGATGAATTCATCCAGCCGGGATTGCTGGCGAAGCTCGTCGTCGACCCGACAGCTCAACCGGTGGTCGGCGGGCTCAAACTCGGGAGCCAACGCGATCGAAGGGCCCACGGGAGCAAAGCTATCAAAGCCCTTGCTCCGGGTATAACGGCTCTCGCGGCGCTGAATATCCCTCGCTGTGACATCGCAGGCGCAGGTATAACCAAAGATGGCCCCCCGGGCAGCGGCGACGTCACCGTCGCGAAGCCGCTCTCCGATCACGATGGCCAACTCCCCCTCGTGATGAACCTCTTTTGATTGTTCGGGCAATTCAATGGGGTCGCCCCTTCCAATCAGCGCCGATGGGGGCTTCATAAAGAGCAGCGGCTCGTCGGGAATACTCTTCTTCATCTCCGCGGCATGGCGGCGATAATTGAGGCCGACGCAGATGATTTTGGAGGGCAATACCGGAGAAAGAGGTCCGTCTATCTTCTCCTTGTCGAGACGCCCCTTTGTGGGCAGCGAAGCTCCTGCCCGATGGTGTTGGTGTAACTCCTCGATGGTCCCCTCCACAGCGATCCACTCATCGCCATCGACGACTGCCATGGTGGGCTCGTTTGTCGCGCGGTCGAAAAGGCGAACCAATGTGCCGTCGGCAACTCGGCTATCGACGCCGGCCATCAACTCTCCTCGTCTTCATCGCCGCTATCGGTGGCCGCCTGACGGCGCTCTTCTTCAATGCGTCGGCGTTCCTCTTCTCGACGCTCGATATAGTCGGCGAGCTCATAAAAATCCTTATTGAAGCGAAAGACGTAATTGCAATGCTCCTGGATGGGCTCACTGTCGGGGATTCGGGCCCGCTCATCATCGTCTTTCCACTCGCACACCCACATCGCTCGCTGAAGCATCGTCGCGTATTGGGGCAACTCCTCGTATTCCTCTTCGTCTTCCGGAAACAGGATCTGAATGCCGTTTCCGCGATCTGGCGGCATATCGACGCGGAATTTGCGTTCCTCTAGATCGACGTCGTCGAGACTCAATTTGGACTCGTCGATACCGAGGCGCCGGGCGTCGACCGTCGAATAATCCTCGATGCCCTCCAGGACCTCTTTATCTTCTACGATATCCTCGAGCAGCCCCGCTTCGTGCAATTCCTCAGCATCGAGATCATAGGTCCAATACTCGTCGAGTTCGACGGGCGTCCGGAGTACTTCGCCGTCCTCGTCGCGAGCGATCAAGCTATTGACGATCACGATCGCTCCCTCCGGATTGGTGTCGAAGGTCACGGTGCCATGAAAGGGGCCGTGGCCTTCGCCGACCACCATTCGGTTGTTGAACTCCTCGTAGTGATCGGAGTCTTCGGGACTTAAATTGGCCGAAATTTCGAAGCGAAAATCGCTGGCCGCCGGATTCCACATCTCGTCGACCAGGGTCAACTCAAAGGGCTCATGACCCGGATGTTCGACCCGAATTTCGTGTACGTCGTCGACGGAGAGATCCTCGATCACCGTATTGGGTCGAACCCGCAGCTCGCGATACTGACCGCCCGAGGGTGTTTCCCCGTATTGGACCTCGCCATTGAGATAGATCAACGCCTCCCGGGGACTTCCGCTGATAAAGAGATTTCCGTACCGAGGCATCCCCTCGAGTTGGGCCAGCAAATGGGCCTCTTCTTCGGCTGCCGCCCGGCGTTGCATCTCCTCTTGATAATCGCCCTGGACCAATAAAATGATGTCGTCGAAAAGTCCCGTGGTGACCTGAACGACGGCTCCCATAGCGACGATCAGGGCGATGATGATACCCACCAATAGCTTGTTGACCGGGCTTTTGGCCTCGGCGCCATCATCGAGATCGTCGAGATCGAGAAAATCGTCGAGATCCTCGTCGCCTCCTCCACCGGAGGGGCTGAAGATCTCGTCGACCCCTTCCGGTTTTTCTTTGGAGGACTTTTTCTTCTTTTTCTTTTTCTTTTTCTTCTTTTTGCCTTTGGCGACTGAGAAAACGCCGTCGAGCCCCGCCATATTCTCGTCGTCTTCGGCCTCCTGTTCTTCTTCGTCTTCTTCTTCGACGTCTGAGGACTTCTCATCCTCCGAATCGGAAGATTGTTCTGCCTCCGCCTCTATATCTGATGCTTCCTCGTCATCGGTCGTCGTCTCATCTTCAACGCCCAATTCCTCGGCGAGATCATCGACGATATCGTCAGCCGTGGGGGTGTCTTGATCTTTCGTATCCGACATTGTGAAAAAGCTCCTTCGATTCGTTTCCGATGACCGGTGTCGGCAACCGCCAGGCGGCAGGATCGACCGGGGGCAGCAAGGTCGTGTGGACGACCTATGGGGTTCAAGTCGGCGAGGTTAAAAGGGGGGGTGGCAAAGTGTCAAGGACTCGACGGTCGCAGAGTGATCACCGGCAGTAGATTCCATGATTCAGGACTGGAATCGAGATCGAAATCGAGCTCGGAATCGCTCAACCCCTCCCTCGCCAACGGCGCCGATTTGCGACCCAAATACCGGCCAGGATAGCGAGAAGATAAAACGGCGACGGTGATATCGGAGTCTGGGAACAAGTACTGCGCGAATGAACAACCGTGGGCTGCGCGGACTGGGGGAAGCTCTCCGTGCTTTCCTCACCGACCTCGCCTCCGGGTCCGAGGCCCGCATCGACATACGCGCCACCCGTATCCGGCACAAACTCTCCGACATCGTCGCTTTCTATTGGGTCTTCTACTTCTTCCTCCTCGACCCCTTCTTCTTGCTCATCTTGCTCCTCGACCTCTTCCTCTTCTTGCCCTTCTTCTTCCTCGACCTCCTCTTCTTCTTGCTCTTCTTCCTCTTCGACCTCCTCTTCTACGGCGGTCAATCGAAGGGCGTCGGCGACGAAGCGGAGCTGCTCCGAGAGGGGTTCTCCCGTATTGTCGTAGATCTCGACCCACTCGTCGTCGTCCCCCACAAACTCGAACTCCCCCAGCTTGCGCCACCCACTGCCGGCCGACTGATCGAGTTGAACCTCCAGATCACTTCCGCCAGCTCGTACGACGTAGCGCGCCTGTTTGCTATCGGCGTAGTCGCCCTCGATATGGGCCTCCACCTCGTATTCTCCCGGTTCGTCGAAGTGCAATCGCCACCTCGCATAGCCGTCGGGTTGATCGCCATCGTAGGCATAGGTCCAATGGAGGCTGCCGGCGTAGCCCGCTTCCTCGGTTCGCCAGGTGCCGAGATTTCCCAATAGATGAAAGCAATCATCTTGATTGTCGATGATATCACCGCCGGAACCGATGGATCCACAGGGCTGTGCTGGTTCGCCGATCAGGTCCTGATAGGACGTCACCAGCGACATATAGGTGGGCACATAAACCTCACCGACGCCGCTGACGGCCTGGCGGATATCATAGTGCAAATGAATCGTGGTCGGCGTACCACCAAAGGCGTTGGAGACCAGTCCCAGCCTGTCTCCCCGGTTGACATCATCTCCCACGTTGACCGGGACCGAGGCCGGATCCATATGCAGATAGCGATGTCGCGTACCATCTGCGGTGACCAGATTGACGGAATAGGAGCCGATATGGGTGATCGATCCCGCTTCGGCGGCCACCGCCCAGTGTTGTTTGTCCGTGCATGTGGCGGGCCGTATATCTTGACCTTGATGCCCGTCACCGGAGGGACAAAGGGGCATATCCCACTGGCGGGTTTCACAATAATTATCCCACCACGGATAGGAGTAGTTGTCGTCATGACATTGACCGCCTCCGGGCCCGTTCATTCCACCGTGGCCCCAGACCTGGGAATTGGCGAACGCCGGTGAGTCCTCGATGGGAAAGCGCATACCCGGCACATAGACCGTAGAGTCGACGCGACCGGTCCCGCTGCCGGAGACCAGCTCTCCCGGCGGTTGATAGGTAAAATCGGCAATCGCTGTCGGCACACAGATCAATATGGAGGCTGCCATCGTCATCAACGCAACCCCCAATAACCTCGTCATTCGAGTATTCACGGGGCCTCCCTTACCACCTTCGCATCGTCAATCAGCGACAGGACATAATCGTCTTCGGTGCACAACGTATTTTCCAGTGGGTTTTCGCACTCCACATCGACGGCGTAATAGACACCGAATTTTTCAAAGGCCACCGTCACGATGCCGTGCGTGCGGGTCAGCCGACGCTCGGCGACCGGCATGTGGGCGTCCTCCTTTCGGTTGGCCGCCCCCGGTATATCGCGCACACGATGGGTCCCGCTGAATACCACCGTATGGTCGTCGCCACTCATCGACGCCGCATACCACGCCTCGCCGACCGTTAATTTGGCCGATTCCAGCAATCCCCCGTCGTCGGGAAGCAAAACGGGCACCGGTGAGCGCTGCGCCGTCTGCCGGGCCTCATCGTCGCCCAGTCGCGCCAGCGGCAACGCTGCGTGTTGCAGTGCCGTTTCCCAATCGATGTCCTCCAACCAGGTCTGGTGCACCGGCCGGCGCGGGCCATCTCGCGGGCCATCTCGCTCCGCCACTTCCGCCGCACTTTCGATCTCGTCGGTCTCCGGAGCCGTCGCCGACTTCGAGTCGGCACAACTCAGCCCGACAAAAGAACCGGCCAATAATAAGCCAATCAACAAGCGAATATCGAGTCGCTGAACCATTTTTCGTCTCTCCGAAGTCGTTAACGCCATCGACAATACCAGTGCTATAGCACTATCAGATCCCAGGGCG
>SKPJ01000259.1 GCA_007119595.1 Myxococcales bacterium | reverse complement strand
GTCGGACCCACCGACGACGGACGACTGGTGCTGCCCCAGGAGACCATCACCTTCGTGCCCGTCGAAGCTGTCGAGGAGGCCCACTACTTCTGCGCCCTGTTCAACTCCTCGCCCTCCGACGCGTTGGTGCGCTGCTATTCCACGGGCAAGGGTTTTGCCTCCGCCCACATTCTCGACACGGTAGCTATCCCGAGCTACGACGCCGAAGATCCGGTGCATATCGAACTCAGCCAACGATCCCGCCAATGCCACGCCGCCACCGGTCGCGGTGACGGCGACGAGGTCCAACGCCTCCACGCTGATATCGACGAACGAGCCGCCCGCATCTGGGGGCTCGACGGCGACGAATTGGCCGGCGTTCAGCAGGGACTCGACGAAGTATGATTTGCACCTTCGGCTGCCATGCCTATCTTGTGCGCCCTCGTGTACTTTACCCCCTATGAATTGATGCCGGGAGTCATCGCCATGAGCGAGTCCATCATCGACCTGTTGCGAAGCGATCCCATCGATATCGATGCCCTTGAAAAGGGCTTCGACGCCGCCAGCGCCGGGGAGCGCATTGAGGCCATTCGCTGCTTTCGCCCCAGGGATCAACGACGGCTCTTCGATGCCGCCTTCGGCCGTCCGGTCACCACCACCGACATGGTCCCCGACTCAGCCGCTCCACTCGCCGAAGTGATTCATGAGGGACAAAATACGCTTCCCGCCTTTCGGAGCTTTCAAAAGCGATTTTGCCTTCCCAGTAAAGAATACCAACCCGATGACCGGCGGGTACTGTGGGGATACAACCACCAGAGCTTTTCGGGAATTACAGGCCCCGGCTACTTCGTTGCCTATGACGACCCGGAGAACTCGGAGCTCGTCATCGACTACCGAGAACTCCCACCGGAAAAGCCCGAACACTGGCCCCCAATTTTGGACAATAACGCTCGCCTGGGGCGCTTCGTCTACGCCGGCATGGTCGATCGCCTGCGGCGCGTCTCCGATCACGTCACCATCGGTCGCGCCTATAAAAACAAGCCCATGAACGCCTTTTTCACCCTGGTGCGAACCGAGAGCTAACCCATTTCTCCGCTGTGCCCACGAGCATCCCCCACGTCTATGTCCCAATCTGAAAAGCGATTCGACATCGACGCCCGGCTCGAGACCATCCCCCACGAGCCGGGCTGTTATATCATGCGCAATAAGCGGGGACGCATCATCTATATCGGCAAGGCCAAGGATCTGAATCTACGGGTGCGAAATTACTTCCAACAAAGCGGCGACTCCAGACCCTTTGTGCGCTGGCTACCCACCGTATTGGGCGATATCGAGACCATCATCACGGCCAACGAAAAAGAGGCCCTGATACTCGAGAACAATCTGATCAAAAAGCATAAGCCGCGTTTTAACGTCCGACTCAAGGACGATAAAAACTTTTTGTCACTGCGAATCGACACCGATGAGCAATGGCCCCGGGTCATCAGCCAACGAAATAAAAAAGATGGAAAGGGCCGCCACTTCGGCCCCTATCACTCCGCCGGTGCCATTCGCAGCACCCTCAATGTCATCAACAAGCATTTCATGCTGCGCACCTGCCCTGATCATGTCCTCCAAAACCGCTCCCGACCGTGTCTGCAATACCAGATCAAACGATGTCCGGCGCCCTGTGTCTTCGAAATCGACCGCGACGAATATATGCGCGATGTCGAAGAGGCGATTATGTTTTTGGAAGGCCGTGGCAATGAGCTGGTGACGCGATTGCGTGAGCAGATGGAATCGGCCAGCCAGGCCCTCGAATTCGAACAGGCCGCTCGCTATCGAGATCAGATCGAGGCCATCGAAAAGGTTCTGCAGCGCCAACAAGCGGTGGGCGACCGCCAGATCGACCAGGACGCATTCGGCTACCATCGCCAGGGGGATCGGCTCACCATCCAGATCGTCATGGTCCGAAAAGGGCGTATGACCGGCGCCCGCGCATTTTCGTATTCGGACCAGGAGTTTCCCGACGAGGAGATCTTATCGAGTTTTCTCAACCTCTATTACAACGCTGGAAACCAGATCCCTCGAGAGCTCCTTTTGCCCCGGGAACTCGGCGAAGGCGAAGCCCGCGCTCTGGAACAATTGCTCGGCGAATTGGCGGAGCACCGGGTCTACGTCAAGTGTCCGAAGCGGGGCGCCAAAAGGGCCCTCATCGACACGGCCAATACCAACGCCGAACACTCGTTTCAGCAAGAGCACGCCCAGGAGGAGCGCGTTCAAGACCTGCTGGAAAAGCTCCAGCGCCGACTGCGGCTTCAGCATCTGCCGCGGCGCATCGAATGCTACGATGTCTCCAATTTTCAGGGGCGCCAAATCGTGGGCTCTCGGGTTGTTTTCGTCGACAGCGAACCCGACAAATCACTGTATCGCCGTTACAAAATGCGGCTACAAAAGGGACAGGACGACTTTGGAAGTCTGCGCGAAATGCTCCAGCGGCGCTTTCAAAAGGTTGCCTCCGGCGAAGACGACCCTCCGGATCTGGCCGTTATCGACGGCGGCAAAGGCCAATTGGGTCAGGCCCTGGCTGTCCTGGAGGACCTGGGCGTACACGACGTGGACGTGGTGGCCTTGGCCAAAGCACGGACCGACAAGTCCGGATTCGACGACCGAGAGGTCACTCGCAGTGCAGAGCGGGTCTTTTTGCCGGGCCGAAAAAACCCGGTCATTCTCAAAAAGAACAGCGCCGGGCTATACCTATTGCAGCGGCTGCGCGACGAGGCACACGACTTTGCGATCCGGTACCACAAAAAACTTCGGCGCAAACAATCGCTGCGTTCGAGCCTCAACGAAATTCCCGGTGTCGGGCCCCGCACCAAACGCGATCTCCTGCGCCACTTCGGAAGCCTAAAGCGCATCAAAGGCGCCTCCATCGACGACCTATTGGAGGTCGACGGTGTCGGTCCATCCACCGCTGGTGCCGTCCACAACTATTTTCATCCCCATCAGTAGTCCTGCCCTACAGTGGGCCTACTATTGGCTGCAACGACACTCCGAATATGTTAGGTCTCACCCCGACGCGGTGGAATTACACCCCAATCTCATCGTGAATTCATCACACTGGTTTTTCTCCATACTGCCCGCTTTCGAAAACAGGGAGAACATCTATGCGCTCGAAGCTCACAATCCTTATTGTCGGTCTCCTCTTGGTCGCCGGCACTTCGTTGATCGCCTGCTCATCGAGCGATCCCATCCCCGATGATCCCAGCGCCGAGCCTACGGAGTACGACTCCGTCAGCGACGATGAAGACTCGGACTACTCCGAATACGAAGAAGCTCAACCGCCCAGTACGCAGACGCCGCAGGGTATGGGCGGGCAGTCACAGGCCGGTGAGACCCCACAGGCCGTCGGGCCGGTGGCCACGGTCAATGGAGAGGAGATTCCGGCGGAGCGCTTTAATCAACAACTGGCCCAGATCGAAGCCCAAAGTGGGCATCTCCCCCCGGAGTTGGTCGCCCATATCCAGGATGAAATCATCGATCAATTGGTCCAGCAACAACTGCTCTTCAACGCCATCGACGAAGCAGAAATCGAGGTCACCGACGAACAGATCGATATTCGTCTCGAGGAATTTCGCGAGGAGTTTCAACAGACCACACAGGCCCAATTCGACGAGGATATGGACTTCGATGAATTCATCGCTCAAATGGGCATGTCCCCCGACGAACTTCGAGAAGTGATCGAGGAAACGGTGGCCATCGAATTGCTCCTGGAAGCGGAAGGCATGGAGATGCCCACCGACGAGGACGTGCGAGCGTTTTACGATGATAATCCGGAATCCTTTATCCAACCCGAAAATGTAGAGGCCCGCCACATCCTGGTTCCCCCCGCCGGACAGGACGAACAGGCGTTTGAAGAGGCCCGCGAAATCGCCGCTGAAATTCACCACGAAATCACCGAAGAAGGCGTGGACTTCGACGAAGCCGTCGAACGGCGTGGCGATACCGTCTTTAGCGACGATGCGCCGATCGCCCGCAATCAGCCTCAGCAACCGCCGCAGATCGAGGAAGCCGCGTTTGCCCTGCAAGACGGCGAACTCTCGGAGCCTATCCGCACCCAACAGGGCTGGCTTCTCATCCACCGCATCGAGCATCACGAAGAGCAGATGATGCCCTTTGAGGAAGTCGAAGATCAGCTCGAACGAGAGCTGCGAAACCAGGCCATGGAGGAGTCGCTACAGGGATTTCTCGCCCAGTTGCAGACCGATGCCGAGATCGAATATCACCCGGAAAATATTCAGTAAGGGTTGGGATCCAAGTGGTGTGCACCACAGCCCAACCGGTAGCTTGACACCAACGGGATCAGAGCTTACCCACTTGGCGACGTCGAACTGCATCCATCTAATGCCTTTAAGGAGTCTGCCATGACATCTCCCGTTCGCATCGCCGTGACCGGCGCCGCCGGTTCCATCGACTACTCTCTTTTATTTCGCATCGCCGCCGGCGAGATGTTCGGCAAGGACACGCCGGTCATTCTTCAACTCATCGAGATTCCCCCGGCGATGGAGGCCCTGGAGGGAGTGGCGATGGAGATCGACGACTGCGCATTTGCGCTGCTCGAGGATATGATCTTGACCGATGATCCCGAGAAGGGATTCGACGGCGCCAATATCGCCCTGCTCATCGGTGGAAAACCGCGTGGATCGGGCATGGAGCGAGCCGATCTGATCCGTGCCAACGGACCCATCTTTGCGGAGCAGGGAAAAGCACTCAACGCCGTGGCAGCCGACGATGTACGGGTCTGCGTCGTCGCCAATCCCTGCAACACGAACGCCCTGATCACCATGCACAACGCTCCTGACATCCCGAACGAACAATTCTCGGCGATGACACGACTCGATGAAAATCGCGCCAAAAGCCAACTGGCCTCCAAGGCCGGAGTCCCGGTGCGCTCGGTGTCCAATATGGGTATCTGGGGGAATCACTCCAATACGATGTACCCCGACTTTTTCAACGCTCAGATCGACGGACGCCCGGTTTCAGAAGTCATCGACGATCAGAGGTGGCTAAAAGAGGAGTTTATCTCCACCGTCCAAGGCCGGGGCTCGGCCATCATTGAGGCCCGGGGATCGTCGTCGGCCGCCAGCGCTGCCAACGCCGCCGTCGATCATGTGCGCGACTGGTTCTCCACCACTCCCGAAGACGACTGGCATGCCATGGCCGTAAAATCCCCCGGTGCTTACGGAGTTACCGAAGGTCTCATCTTCTCCTTTCCCGTCCGTTGCGATGGTGAGGGCAACTACGAGATCGTAGAGGGCATTGAGCTCAACGATTTTGCCCGGGAAAAAATCGAGATCACGGAACAGCAACTTCTCGAAGAACGAGAGGTCGTTCAAGATCTATTGAGCTGATTTCCTATCGCCGTTAGGTGATCTAGAAAGAGCCCCGCGCCAAAAATAGCGCGGGGCTTTTTTCATCCCATCGCCGATCGCGGCCACCGTGATGCGCCTTGGACTTAATCCATCGGAGCTGGTCAATGCCTCAACGGTCCTTACGTTCCACCGTGAAGTTTTAAAAAATTCAACCATGGGGGGCCCATGCAGACTTCGAAGATCCGTTCACAGACCATCACCGGGCTGGAGTCTACCCTCACCGAGCGCTGGGAGTTTCGCTATACTGCGGCCGCTGACATCGGCCAACGGCGCGAGCTCAACGAGGACTTCTTCTTGCTCCACCCCGACCGCAATCTATATATCGTCGCCGATGGAATGGGGGGCCATGCCGCTGGTGAGGTGGCCTCCCACATCGCCGGCGAGACCATTGCCGCTTACTTCGATGAAACCGACGTCCCCCGTCGACCATCGCCGGGCCAGTCGAATCGATTCCAATCCGATGAATCACTGCACCACCACCTGGTGCAGGCGGTCAAAATCGCCAACTCCACCATCATCGAGGAAGCTGCCGATCGCCCCGAAACACAGGGCATGGGAACGACGGTCACCGCCATTATCTTTTTCGGAGATCACGCCTATTGGGCCCACGTCGGTGACAGCCGTCTGTACCGACTGCGGGGAGATGAGTTGCAGCCGTTGACCAGAGACCACTCCCTGCTGGAGCGAACTCTGAAGAGCCAGGATCTAAGCGCCCGAGAAGCGGAGCATCTCACCGAGCATTTTCCCTACAAAAATGTCCTCACCCGAGCCCTCGGATCGCGCTACGTCGTCGATGTCGATGTCGACTCCGCTGCCCTTGAAGACGGTGATGTCTTCGTATTGACCACCGACGGCGTCCACGATGTCATCGGCGACGACCGGCTAGGCGATGTATTGCGCCATCATCGATCCGATTGGCATCTGGCCTGCCAGGCCGTTATCCAAAAGGCAAATCAGGCCGGCGGACCGGATAATATCACCATCGCATGCATCGAGGCTCGATCGAGCTGAGTTCACTTCTCTTGCACAAGCCGTGGTGTCCAGATAAAAGACGGCGACGTTATTTCGCTGTATACTGGCGGGTGGGATCCACCACCGTCGGTTCTCGGTTGCGAAGTAGCTTTGACGAATCTGACCGTGTCGCATCTCCCTTGCAGTGGCGCTGCCACCGCTTCGGTGGTGCTCCTTTGTCAGGTTTCGCCCTGCTGCTTCAGGCCCTTCGACCGATGAAGATGGATCACACCCAATCGTTGTGTGGAGTACCCCATGGCTTATAAGATCTATATTTGCCGCGCCGAAAAGCCCGCCAATGCTCCCGACGACCCGATCACACTCGACGAATGGAAAAACGTCGTTCGCGACATTCCCGAAATTCACCTCTACGAGGGTGATGAGGCACTTCCACCGCACGTCGAACCCCCAACGCCCAGCGAAGGATTGGCCCGATGGGCCGGCCATCCCCTCTTCGACGCCGTGTGGCTCAACCACAAAGATGGTGTTATCTACACCAAGGGATACGACGCCTACGTCAACATGCGTATGCGTGTGCTAGCCAACCGCCTTCGGGCCCGCGTCATGGATGAGGACGGTCGAATCTTTTGATCGATCCTCACTGCCCGATTTCAATGCAAATCTTTCCCATATGTGCTCCCTCGGCCAGATAATCAAAGGCCCGGGGTACCTCTTCAAAATCGAAGATCCGATCGACGACCGGCTTCATCTGATGATGAGCGATGGCTCGGTTCATGGCCTCGAACATCTCTCGATGACCGACGATGACACCCTGAATGCGAATATTTCGCATCAACACGGGGATGATATTGATCTCCTCGACCCCACCGGCGAGAACACCGATAAGGCTTATTTGTCCCCCGATTCGTACCGCTCGTAGGGATTGCTCTAGCGTTCCGGCACCGCCGACCTCTACGACCAGATCGACGCCACGGCCTCCGGTCAGCTCTTTGGCCGTCTTACCCCACTGTTCGTCATCTCCGTAATTGATCCCCTCGTCGGCGCCCATCTCGAGGACTCGCGCGAGTTTTTCGTCGCGACTCGATGTCACGATCACCCGTGCCCCGAGCATCCGAGCAAATTGGATCGCGAAAATCGATACTCCTCCGGTGCCCAGCGTCAGTAGCGTCTCTCCAGGGCCCAACCCCCCCTGTTCGACGACGGCATTCCAGGCCGTCACCGCCGCACAGGGAAGGGTTGCCGCCTCGGCATCGCTCAAGTGTTGAGGCACCTCCACCACGGATTGCGCAGAAACAACCATCTCCTCGGCCAATACTCCATCCAGTGGACCACCGAGCGTCGTTTTCAATTTTGCCTTGCTCGGCTCTCCGGCATGCCAGCCCTGGGCAAAGATCGGGGCCACACGCCGTTCCAACCACTCATCATCGACACCTTCCCCGACGGCGACCACTTCCCCGACTCCATCGGAACAGGGTATCACTGGCAGCGGCTGGCGTGGATTGTACATCCCCTGCACCATCAGCAGATCGCGAAAATTCAATGAGGCACTGCTCATCTTTAATTTCAACTGCCCCGGGCCGGGCGATGGCGAATCTCGCTGGACCATCGAGAGATTCTCCAGCCCGAATTGATTGTCCACCACATAGGCTC